>NZ_JANSHS010000034.1:0-15790 GCF_047461695.1 Synechococcus sp. R6-7 | reverse complement strand
TTGGGATGGCCCCCCGGTGGTGCGCTTTGGTGTGGGGGAAAATCTCTACGGGGGAGACGAGATCAAGGCTTTTCGCCAACGGCGTCCTCCCACGAATTTGGCCCGCGAGATGCTGCGTTTGCAGGTAGTCACCTTTGGGGCGGATTGCGGCTCGGTCACCTCAGAGTTTCGCCGCCTGGTGAACGGGATCCCTCGCTTGGGCCGCCAAAGCCAGATGTGGTACAGGTTCCCCGATATCGGCTGGAAGATTGTCTCTGCCCACGTGTCGTTTTTGCCGGAAGATCAGGGGGAAATGCTGCGCAAAAGCTGCGGATCCACCTCGCCCACATAGGTATTCAAGCCAATGGCTGTGGCGATCAAAGCCCCGTCCACCTCCACCCGCCGATACTGGGAGATGGCCTCTGCCAGGGGTACATCCACCACCCGCCGATTTTGCCAGGCCACCATGCGGTCGTATTTGCCTTGGGCGATCAAGTCCACAGCAGCCACCCCAAAGGCTGCTCCCAGCAGGCGATCCAGAGGAGAAGGCGTACCTCCCCGCTGCAGGTGGCCCAAAACCATAACCCGCGTCTCGATGCCGGTGCGCAGGGCGATCTCATTGCCGATGTAATGGCCAATGCCGCCGTAGAGAGACTGCCCCAGGCTGTTGGTGTGGGTCACCGGCTCCCCCGACTCGGTGCGAACCGCCTCTGCCACCACCACGATGCTGAAGTTATTGCCCCGCTCTTTGCGGTCGCGGATTCTTTTGCAGACATTCTCCAGCTTGTAGGGAATTTCCGGGATCAAAATCACATGCGCCCCCCCGGCAATGCCAGCGCTGATGGCAATGTGGCCAGCATCCCGCCCCATCACCTCCATGACCATGACTCGGCTGTGGCTGATGGCCGTGTAGGTGAGCTGATCTAGAGCTTCCACAGCCACGCTCAAAGCCGTGTTGAACCCCACCGAGTACTCGGTGGCACCGACATCGTTGTCGATGGTCTTGGGGATCCCGACAAAGTTCCAATCCCCCTGCAGGGCCAGTTGCCGGAGAATGGCCAAGCTGCCATCCCCCCCCACCCCGATCAGCGCATCCAACCCAAGCCGGTGGTAGCCGGTGATCACCTCTGCCGAGCGATCCACCAAGCTGCCATCGGGCATAGGGTAGGCGAAGGGGTTGCCTTTGTTCACGGTGCCCAAGATGGTGCCGCCGTAGCGCAAAATGCCGGAAACCCGCTTCACATCCAGCAGCTCCGCCTCCACTGGTCGAGCCATGAGCCCTGCCGTCGCATCTTTGATGCCATAAACTTCCATGTCGTAGTCGCGGGCCCGCCGCACCACCGCTCGAATCACGGCGTTGAGGCCGCCACAATCGCCGCCGCTGGTGAGGATCCCGATTCGCTTACGTTTGGGCATAGAGCTCTAGTTAAAGAAAGGTGAACATCCTGAACAGAGATAAGGGTCTATATCGCTTGCAGAGAATCCCTACTCAATCGCAAACTACGGATGTGATCCAGTCGATCATTATCCCAATTATCTTGGTTCAATCAGCTCTGGAGAAACACCTTCTGGTTGGGGGAGTGCTGAAAAAGAAGAAATTGAGGGATCCATACAACCCAGCAAGATCAGGTCAGCTTGCGCTCCCGGTGGGGCTTGGAGTTGGCGATCAAGCCCAGCCGTTAAGTATTCTTCACAAAAAGAATTAAGAAACATTGCCGCACAAGCTGCCGATTAGGAAAGACTTCTATATCTCTGAGGATAGATCTTTCCAAAAAAACTTGGGGGCAACAATCCACTCACAAACTGAAATTATTTGTTAAGCAGGGATGATCAAAACCTGGTCAACCCGATGATAGGGATGAGGATAGAGATAAGGCATCCAGTCTGATTTGGGAGCAGTACCATGACTCAAACCATTGCCCAGTGTGCTCTACAAGGGGCCTCAGAGTTGCTCAGCCGCTACCAGCGGGGAGAGCGCCATTTTCCCCAGTCCTGCTTGGAGTATGCCTTCTTGAGGGGGGTCGATCTGCGAGGGGCCAATCTCGAGGGATCCGATTTGCATGGGGCTAACCTGCGCTACGCCAACCTGCGGGGCAGCAATCTGGCGAAGGCTGATCTGCGCTGTGCCGACCTGCGCTATGCCGACCTTGAGGGAGCCTGCTTGGAAGGGGCCAATTTGAGGGGATCCCTCTACAATCACAGCACCTGCTTCCCGGTGGGGTTTGATCCGGTGACGGCAGGGATGCAGCCCTTTGAGTTCTGATTGGGGAAGGAGAGGGGATCCCTGAGCCCTCAGGCCAAGGGAAAGCGCTCCCGCAAATCTCGAATCACCGGAGCGGGCACCAGATGATCGATGGGGCCGCCCAGCTTGGCGACCTCCTTCACCAGGCTGCTGCTGACAAAACTGTGCTCGCTGGCGGTGGCAAGGAACAAGGTTTCCAGTTCGGGAGCCAAAAGCTTGTTGGTGTGGGCCATTTGCAGCTCCACATCGAAGTCCGACAAGACTCGCAAGCCGCGCACGATCACCTTTGCCCCCCGTTGACGGGCGTAGGCCACCGTCAGACCTGAAAACGTATCAACCTCAACATTTTTGAGATGGGCCGTGGACAGGCTAATCTGGGCTTGCCGCTGCTCTGGGCTGAACAGAGGGGTTTTGTTGGGGTTTTTCAAGACGGCGACAATCACCTTAGAAAAGAGACGACTGGCTCGCTCGATAACATCGAGATGCCCAAGGGTAATCGGGTCGAAGCTGCCGGGGTAGAGGGCGATCATGGCCAACTGTGCACTATTCCCTAGCCTACCTGGTCTCGGGCCCAAGCCAAATAGGTTGTGCTCACTTGAGTGGCTGCCAGAGCCAGGATCTCGGGCTCAGCGTAGGGGTGCAGCTCTCGCAGCCGTTGTTCCAGGCGGGGATAGGCAGTTGCGGGCAATTTGAGCAGGATGAGGAACTCGGCATCGGCCTGCAGGGATCCCTGCCAGCGATAGTAGGACGTGATCCCGGGCAAGACCTGGGCACAGGCCACATAACGTTCGGCCACCAAGGTATGAGCCAAGCGATGGGCCTCGGTTTCGGATCCCACCGTGGTCATGACAACCGCGAGGGTATCGGGTGTGATCTTGTCGTCCATGCGGGGCGGGGAAGTTGTTAGCCGGGCGGTTTCTCCCTATCCTATCGCCCGCCGGGCTAGGCGTTCCTAGCTCACCGAGGGCTTGGCTTTCCCAAAGTAGGGTCGCTTCTGGTGCCAGCGCCAGGCAGTTTGAATGATCTCGGCCAGGTCGGTGTAGAGAGGTTTCCAGTTGAGATCGCGAAGGATGGCGCCGGCATCGCCCACCAAGCGCGGGGGATCCCCAGGGCGGCGCGCTCCCATTTGCATGGGGATCTGTCTTCCGGTCACGGCTGCTGCGGTGGCAATGACCTCTTTGACGGAAAAGCCTTGGCCATTGCCCAGGTTGTAGGCTGGTTGTATGGGCCGGCCAGAGGCCAGCGCTTCTATTGCCAACACGTGGGCTTGCGCCAGGTCGGTGACATGGATGTAGTCTCGGATACAGGTGCCATCGGGGGTATCGTAGTCCTCTCCAAAGACCGTGATGTGGGGACGTTGGCCGCCGGCGACCTCCAACACCAAGGGGATCAAGTGGGTTTCCGGGTCATGGGCCTCCCCAATTTCGCCATCGGGATCGGCTCCGGCGGCATTGAAGTAGCGCAGGCTAATGGATCGGATCCCGTGGGCAACCTGGAAATCTCGCAAGATCTGCTCTACCATTAGCTTGCTCTGGCCGTAGGGGTTGATGGGACGTTGCGGATGACTTTCGGGAATAGGGATCCGCTCTGGCACCCCGTAAGTGGCACAGGTGCTGGAGAACACCAGGTAAGGGATCCCGTGATCCCGCATGGCCTCCAGCAAGTTCAGGGATCCGGCCACATTGTTGCGGTAGTATTTGCCGGGATCCTTGACCGACTCGCCCACATAGGCATAGGCGGCAAAGTGGATCACCCCTTCCGGGCGATAGTGTTGGATGACTTGATCAAGCCGCTTCCGGTCGGCGAGATCCCCAATCTCCAACGGCCCCCAGCGAACTGCCCAGGGGTGCCCGTAAACCAAGTTGTCGTAAGTGATGGGCAGATGGCCAGAGGCCGCCAGAGCTTTGCAGGTGTGGCTGCCGATGTAGCCCGCCCCGCCGGTAACCAGGAGACGCATAGGCAAACGTCAGATGGAAGATCCAACCCAGGGTAAAGGTTGTCAACGGGATCCCTTCAAGCTCCAAAAGCTTCTTTGGCGGCGTACATGACCTCCACACTGATCTCGGTCAAGCCTCGTTCGCGGGCAAATTTTTCGGTGTTGCGTTTAACCTTGCCGCGCACAAAGCCGGGCACCTTGTTCAGCTCCGCCTGGGCTTCCCGCGTCCAGATGAGGTCGGAATCGGCGCTCAGGCTCTTGTGAATCACCTCCTTGGTGTCGTGGCCACCGAAGATCTCCAACAGGTGATCTTCCATGCCCAGGGTAAAGGAGTTGTAGATCAAGTCCACAATTTGGTTGGCGCCCTCATAGCCCAAAAAGGGCCGGTAGCCGATAGGGAAATCCTGCACGTGGATGGGGGCCGAGATGACCCCACAAGGGATCCGCAGCCGTTTGCCCACATGCCGCTCCATCTGGGTGCCGAAAATCGCAGCAGGTTCCGCCTGGGCAATCGCATTCGCCACGCGGGTGTGATCCTCCGTCATCAAGATCTGATCGCAATACCCTCCCACCTCTGCCTGGAACCACTCCCCATCGTAGGTGCAATAGCTGCCCGCCCACACCACGTGGATCCCCATCTCGCGGGCCAGGATTTTGGTGATGGCCGCCGCGTGGGTGGAATCCCCGAAGACCACCGCTTTTTTGCCGGTTAGGTTTTGGCAGTCGATGGAGCGGGAAAACCAGGCCGCTTGGGAAATGTGCAGCGTTTGCTCCTGGATGTAGGCTTCATAATCGACAGGGATCCCTTGCTCGTTTAGGATCTGCTGGATCTGGCGGATGAAGCGGGCCGTTTCCACCACCCCCATCGGGGTGATCTCAATGTAAGGCATGCCGAATTCCTGCTGCAGATAGCGAGCTGTCATCGGCCCCAGCTCCCGGTAGGGCACCACATTAAACCAAGCCCGCCCCAGGTGTTTGAGATCGTGGACACTGGCCCCTTGCGGGATCACCAGGTTGAGCTGGATCCCCAGATCCCGCAGCAGCACCTTCAGCTCCCGCAGATCATGGGCATTGTGAAACCCTAGGGTGGAAATGCCAAGGATGTTACAGGAAGGCCGCTCCGTCTTTTGGGGCAGGCCGTCTAACTCCCCGCTTTTGCGAGCTTTGGTGATATAGAACTCCACAATCTGCTGCAGGGTGCGATCCGCTGCCTGCAATTCGTTAACCCGGTAGTGGTTGACATCTGCCAGCACCACATCGCAGCGACTGGCCAACTGGGCCTGCCGGACAAAGTGATGCAGATCTTCCTGCAAAATGCTAGAGGTGCAGGTGGGGGTGACGACGATCAGATCCGGCTGCTCCTCGCCGTCTTTGCGGACGATGTTGCGAATCACCTTTTCGTCGGATCCCCGCGCCAACACCTGCCGGTCAACGACGCTGGTGGTTACCGGAGTAAAATCCCGCTCTCGCTCCAACATGGAACGCATCACGTTGAAGTAGTCGTCCCCAAGGGGGGCGTGCATGATGCTGTGAACGTTTTTGAAAGAGCTGGCCACCCGCAGCGTGCCGATATGGGCAGGGCCAGCGTACATCCAATAGGCCAATTTCATGGGCAGCCTCTCAAGAAAGCCAGAGACAAAATCAAGGATCCCAACCCACCGCCGGATGTGCACCCGCTGGGAATCTCTCCTGGCATTGTAGAACGCTCAGCAGCCGGCATCCCTTGGCTGTTATCCTCCGTAACTCCCAACCGAGACGCTCCCAAGCCAAACTCGATCAAAAGAAAAACAACCCTGCCAAGGCAAGTGTGATTACGGGGATCCCTCTACTCCGCCCAAAGGGCTTGTTCCATCCTAGAAATAGGAGCGATGGATACCCATCTGGCTCCAGAGCCCAAGCTGGGGAACTTCAGGGATCCTGACAGGTGAATCGGCTAGCAGGCAAGAGCAGAGGAGTTTTTGTAGTTTTCGTTACATGTTAACTTTTGGAGACAAAACATGTAGCTCTACAACGTTGAGCAGAGATTCTTGTTTACAGAAGCAAGCTTTCCGTTGGAGAAGGCAGACTAACAGAGGGAAGAGAGATGGCTAATGTTTCCCTGAATACAAGCTCGACACAGAGAATTGTCGATGGCTAGTAATTTTGCGCGCCGTAACCGACCAAAGGCTGCTGCTTCTTCAAAGGTTGAGGTGAAAGCTTATGGGTTCCACAACGATTTCTTGGCAACGTGCTCGCAAAGCTCCTCAGGAGCTGCCTGGTTCCATGACTTCTGTGCTTTTCAAGTCCACGGGTCGCCTGCGCGACTGGTTGCAGGCTCCGTTGCGTCCCATTCAATCGGCTATGGATAACTTTAGCATCCGCGATCCACGCTTGGCCCATTTCCTTTGCCGGTGGATCCCGGCCCGCTGCCCCTTTGAGCGAGATGTGGTGCTGTTTGGCCATAGGGTGATGCACATTCCGCCCATGTGTAAGCTCAACCCCCTCTACGACCAGGTGGCAGGGCTGCGCTTCCGGGCCTTGTCGTTTTTGGCGGAGCGAGGAGAAGACATTAGCCGTTACCTGTAAGGCAGCTTTTTCCACTAAATCTTTTTTCAAGGGATCCCTGGCCATCCAAAGCCTGCTGCCAAACTCCGGAGCGGATCCCATTAGAAGCGGGTCTCAAACTCGATGGAAATGACATTGTTGCCCTCGAGGTCGGTGCTGGCGCGGGTGAGGGTTTGCTCGTTGAGGCGGTAGCGGGCGCTGTAGCGGGTGGGCTGAAAGGGATCCGTTAGGTTGCGCTGCACCGAGATGGAAGTGGCTGGCCCCAGATCGCGGGCCACCTCCAGCGCTAGCCCTATCGAGGAGCGGTTGGCAGCGCGGGTATCGACCTGGGGGACGGGGCTAATGCGCACCTCGTCTAGGCCCAGGGTGTCCCGCAGCGTGTCCAGCACATCGTTGAGCAAGGCAGTTCCGGCCAGGCCGGCCACTCCCGCTTCGGGGTTGAGGCGGGCCAGAGCTGTGCCTCCCAGGAGGGCGACGATCTCTTCGGGGGAGCGGCTGGGGCTGCTGGAAAGGGCCAGAACCCCGTTGCGGGGATCCGCCTCAGCCAGCTGGCTGGCCCGCCCGTTGACCGTGGCGAAAATCTCGATGCTCTGCTGGGATCCCGGCAGGTTGCGGTTGGTGTCAAAGGGGGAGAGCTCTTGAGGAAAGCGATAGACCTCGATGGCCTGGGTCATCAAGCGCAGGTTCAGGAAGGGATCGAAGGGGTTGTCTAGGTCAAAAGTGGCGGTATTGGAGCGGGAGCGATCCAGGCGAAAGTTGGCAAGGGGCAGGTTGACGCGGCCTCGCTCTAGGGCAATGGTGCCCGCTGGGCGCAGATCCTGGGGAGTGCCAAACAGGCGCAAGGTGCCGGCAGCATTGAATTCAAACAGATTGGGACGCTGCACGCCGATCCCTGGCCCCAAGACCAGCTCCAGTCCGTTGAGCCGCGGCTGCCAGAAGGGATCCGGCGAAGTCGAGCCGGCGGCAGCTGTTGCGGCCTCAGGTTCTGCCCGGCGGGGGCTGACATCCACGATCCCTTGAGAAACCTCCAGCCGCCCCTCGAGCAAAGGTTGCAGAAGCAGCCCTCTGACAGCCACCTCGCCGTCCAGATGGCCAGTGTAGAGGCTGGGCAGGTTGAGCTGGATCCCTTGGAGTTGCAGAGTTAAGGGTGGCGAGGTTTCGTCCATCTGCAGGGCACCGCGAGAGTTGACGGGCAAAAAGCCTTCAGCCAAAAGGGATCCACCCCCCAACTGTCCCCGCAGCTCCTGGACTTGCAGCTGATTGAGGTTAAAGGCGATCTGGCCTGTGAGGTCGGTAATGGGCTCCGGCAGGGCTGCCAGCTTGAGGATCCCCGAGTTGACGCTCAAGTTCCCCTGCAGGCTGGGCTCTCGCAAGGTGCCGCGGATGGCCAGCTCCAGTTGGCTTTGGCCGCCTTCCCAGCGCACCTGGTCGGTGAAGAGGTTGATCAGGCGCAGACCGCCATGCTTGGCTTGCAGGGTGAGGTCGATCTGGTCGGATTCGGCCCGCACCTCGGCAAAGGGCAGGGTGTAGGGCACCAGGCCAAAGAGGCGAATGGGTTCGTCACCATTGGCCAGCAGGGCGCCGTCCAGGCGCAGCTGCCCCCGCTGGTAGTCAAATTGTCCTCCCACCTCCCGCAGCGGCACCTGGTTGATCTGGGCGTTGACCACTGTCAGGGATCCGCGGGCATGGGGATCCCGCAGGTTGCCGGCCAGCTCCACGTCCAGGTTGAGATCCCCCTGCAGCTCCAGCTCCTCTGGCAGGAAGCGGTCCAGCAAAGCCAGAGGCAATCCTTGGATTTGCAAGGATCCCGACTGTTCCTCTATGCCCAGCTTGCCCACAAAAAGGGCTTGACGTTCGCCACTGCGCAACCGCAGCGGCTCCAACACCATTGCATCTCCAGCCAGGCTGCCCCTGGCAGTAAGGCTTTCGATGCCAAACTCCTCTGCCTGCCAATTCTGGCCCTCAAGGTAAAAGCTGACGCTAGGCCGGTTGAGGCTGCCGACCAGGCTAACGCTGGCTTGGAATTCCCCTCGCAGACTTGTGGGCGGCGGGAAAGTGCTCCGCACCGCTGACGCGAACAGCGGATCCATGCGGCTGGCCAAGGTCTCCAGGTGGACGGCCAAGATCTGGGCATAGTACTCCAGCTGCTCCAGGAGAGGATGGTTGGGCAAACCGACCGGGTCGGTCTTTAACGCCGAGGCAGGGCCCAAGGGGGGCCGCCGGAAGCCGCGAGTGGTGATGTCTTGCCACTGCCGCCACTTAAAGGCAGAGACGATGTCTTCCAGGCGGCCCTGGCGGGTGCTGATCTCTAGGTTAATTTGAGGAACGGAAACCTCTGGAGTAGACTCCAAACCGCCCTGGAGGGGATCCGCCGGCAGCTCCAGGGTGCCGCTAGCGGTGTAGGTGCTCTCAAACAAATCCAGTTGAGCTTGGGCGATCTCTAGGCGAGGAGAACCATTACCAGCGTGGTAGTCGAAATCCACCGAAAAGCCCCGTACTTCGATCCCTCCCAACTGCAGATCCGCCACCGCAGCCCGTCCTTGGGCGGCGCCGCTTGCCAGGTCAACTGCCACCTCCCCATCGAGGTTCCCCTGTAGGCTGGCCCACGGCCCGGCAGCCACCCCCCCCAGCAAAGCCAGAGGCAACTGGTTCACTGCCACCTGGAGCTCCTCTTGCCGGCGTTGGCCGCGAATTTCCGCCTCGCCCCGCTGCACCTGAAACTGCAAAGGCTGAAACTGGGGATCCAACTGCAGCGCCAGTCGATCCCGCTTCCCCCGCAGATCCACTTCCGTCCCCTGAACAGACCCCTGAAAGGGCCCGGCCAAGTCTTCAAAGGCCACATCTCCCACCTGCAAGCCCCGCAACTGCGCCTTGCCAGTCACCTGCAAGGTGTCCAGAGGTCCGCGGATCTGGCCGGATCCCTGCAGCACTCCTTTCACCAGCGGCGGCAGGCCGGGTACTTCTGCCAGCGTAATCCCGTCGGTGGTAAAGCTCAGATCCAGGGATCCCACCTGCAGGGTTTGAGGATCCACCGGGATCCGCCCCCGTATGCCGGCCAGCCGAGTTGCGTCGGCCAAGATCTCACCTTCTTGGATCACTAGGCCCGCCCCATCCCAGGCCACCTGGCCCCTTGCCTCTCCCAGAGGCTGCGACAGGATCACCGAGCCCTGCGCCCGCAGCGCCCCCAAAAAGCCCAGCTCCGACACCTCAGCCGTGTTCACCTGCGCCGTGAGGGCTCCTGAGAGGGATCCCGGCCATTGGGGGTTAAAGAAAGCCAGCGGCACATTCTGGGGGCTCACCTGGGCTTGCACTTGCCCTCCTGCCCACCACCCCGCCACCTGCGCCTGCCCTCCTTCTACAGCCAAGACTGCCTGAGGCACCTCCACCACCCAACCGTCAGCCTCTGGCAAGAGCTGGAGCTGCCCTCTTCCGGCGATCTCTCCCCCTTGGGTTGCCCAGGTGGCCTCTACCTGAGGTTGGGATCCCGTCAGCGTCACCTGCACTTGCGCGGAAACCGGCCCCACCCAAGGAAGAGCGCCCCGGCGCGGCAAGTCTCCCCCGTAGAAAGCCAGCACCTGCTCCGCATCCATCCCCGTCACCTGCAGTTGGAACTGGCCCGCCAAGCCAGCAGCCCATTGCAATTGGCCGGATCCCTGAATGCGACCCCCCGCCGCCCTTAGGTCGATTGCCTCAAAAGTCAAGGTTTGATCCGCAAAGTGGAAGCCAAAGGCATACTCCGACACCGGCAGGCGATCCACCCGCCCCGGCGAAAGCCCCCGCAACTGTCCCCGAATCTGTGGCCGATCCAAGGGGCCGGTGACCGTTACGGATCCCCCCACCACCCCCTCCACCGCCACCGGCAGGCCAGTCACGTCAAACGTCTCTTGGATCTGTTGAAGACTGGCCGGCACCAGTTCCGCCTGCAAACCAAACCCCTGCCCCTGGCTCCAGTCCACAGGGCCTTTCAGCTCTGTGAAGGAAAGCTGACCCAAACGACCGCTGACTCCCTGCAGCTCCAGCCCCTGCAAGGTAAAGCGAACGGAGCCCTTCACCTCTTCAAAAGGATGGGGCAACCTCTCCAGATCCAGCCGAGCCTGTTGAACCTGGGCCTGCCCCGTCAACTCCAGCGGTTGATCCCGCCGCCAGAGCACCTGGAGATCCAAGCCAGTTTCCCCCTGCACCTCCGCAAAAGGGGCCGCCGGCACCACACTGGGCAAGAGATCCAAAGGCAGACGAGCCGCAGAAAGCGTCACCGAACCGGAAGCCTGGGCAAAATCCGCCACCCCCCTGAGCTGCAGGGGGTACCCCCCCTCCCCCTCCCGAGGGAGCAACCGTGCCGTCGCCTGGAAACTGGCCCGCCCCCCGAAAAGATCCTCCTCTCCTGGCGGGGCATTGTGAGTCAGCCACACCTGCACCTGGCCCTGCAGCCGATCAAACTGGCGTCGCTCCCCCACCAAAGGGATGGCCGTCAGGGATCCCTGGCGCAAGCGAATATTCAGCCCCTGGAAAGGCAGGGATCCCTCCCCTTCGGGCAGTTGAAACTGCACATCCGCCCAGCCGCGATCCAGCGTTTCCATCAGCAGCAGTTGTGGCTGGTTTAGGGTAACATTCAGCACCCACTGACCCGTCTGCAGCCAAGTCCAGAAATCAGGGCTGAGGTCGATGGAGCCGATGGTGGCCAAATGCTCAATGCGGCTTTCTCCCAAACTCACCTGCCAGGGGGCCAGAAACCTCACCTCCCCCAATTCCACGCGCCGGCGCATCGCTTGCGAGAGGGTTGCTTCCACCTGCGGCAGCACGTGATCTTGAAGGTAGATCCCTGTTCCCCAGGCGGCACCAAAGGCGGCAGCCGTCAAGCCCAAACCCACCCCAGCTAGAGTGATGGGGGAAAGGTTGAATCGTTGCTGCTGCATCTTTGGATCTTGGTGATCCTCTCCCAACCGCCTACCCCTTAAAAACCTGACAGGCTCCCAAAAGCCATTCGTGCACTGCGGGCCGACCTTGCCGGCACAGTTGCCCCCATCCTACCCAAGGACTCCTGGCTTGCCACGAGGGAACAGAAAGAAGAGATCCCTGCTCCCAGGCGTAATTCCCCCGAAGACCCCGCGGAAAAATACCGTCTCCCGCGGAGAACGGGGATGCTAAGCTATCTCCACACCCGAGATTGAACCCACCCTGGGGCCTCTCTCAGGTGTTCCCTTCTGTCGAGATGGTTGAAAGGAGAAGAGCCATTCCGGAACCCCTATCTCTGACGGTCAGCTTGCGCGGCAGCCGCGAGGCGCTGGAAAACTGCCAGGTCTTTCACCTGACTGGCCTTCTGGATGCCTTTTCCGAGCCGGTCTTTGTTAAGGTGGTCACCAAATACCTGGAAGAGGGATCCCCTAACCTGATCCTGGATTTGACAGGGATCGACTTCATCGACAGCTCTGGCGTCGGCGCCCTGGTGCAATTGGCCAAGCTGGTGCAGGGCCGCGCAGGTATCTTTCAGGTGGTGAGCAACCCCCGCATTACCCAAACGGTGAAACTGGTGCGCCTGGAGAAGTTCCTATCTTTGCGCAACTCCTTGCAGGAAGCCTTGGATCGCCTGAAGGAAGGAAGTACGGGCAGTACAGAGACCGCCTGATACGTAATAAGTATGGGTCTGGGAACCTTTTGGGGGATCAGTGCTGGAGCAGGGGATCCCGACTGGATAACGGTCAAAGCAGCCCGCATCCTCAGCACGGTCAACTGGGTGGCCTGTCCCCAAAATGCCGCCGGCCAGCCGGGCCTGGCCTATCAGATTGTGCGCCCTTGGCTGCGACCGGAACAAACCCTCTTGCCGCTTCGCCTGCCCTTTGTCACCCAGCCGGAAGTCCTGCAAGCTGCCTGGCGAGTGGCTGCCCAGCAACTAGCCCCACTCCTAGAAAGGGGAGAAGATGTCGCCTTCATCTGTGAGGGAGACGTGGGCCTCTACAGCACCTTCGCCTACGTGGCCCAAGTTTTGCGGGAGCGGATCGCCAACTTGCCCATCCAGGCCATACCGGGGGTGTGCTCTCCCTTAGCCGCTGCTGCTGCCCTGGGATCCCCCTTGGTGCTCGGCTCCGAGAAATTGGCGATTTTACCGGCTCTGTTCGCCCTCTCGGAACTGGAGCAGGCTTGCGCCTGGGCTGAGGTGGTCGTCCTCATGAAAGTGGCCTCTGTCTATCCTCAGGTTTGGCAGTGGCTGGCCGAAAGAGGTTGGCTGCAACAGGCCAGCTTGGTGGTCTGGGCCGGCTGGCCCCAGCAAACCCTCTTCCCCACCCTGGAAGGACTGGCCGACTACCAGCCCCCCTACTTTTCCCTGCTGATCCTGCGTTCTCGGCCCCGAAATCAAGATTCTCTTAACCTGGAAAACGAGCTACAGCTGGAATGAGTTTTCTAGGATAGGGAATGAGTTCCTTCCGGCGATTAAGCCCGAAGCAGGGGTTGGTTGTTGTTTTTTTGCGTTTATTTCTGTTTAGCTCAAGGCTCGCGCCGAGCCAGCTTGTTTCCCCAAAAAATCAGGTGTCCTGTGACGGAAAGAGGCTGAGGAATCCGAATCCAGAATGCTGGGATCCCTCATTGACCTGAACCAAAAAGAGATGAAAAGACCAAGTTAAAGGAATGATCCAGCCTGTTAAGAATGGTTGCCGCCCTTGGTGGAGAGATCGGCTATAGGTTAGATTATGAATGTAGTGATTCAGGCGAGGAGGATAATATCTCATCCCCATCCCAAACGCGAGGCACCGCTTCTCGACTGACTCAAATCCAAAATTCTCTCCAAAGTTCTCTGTCGGTCAACGCTCTGATCCAAGCTTCCGATCCGTTGCTTCGGCAGATTCTCCTGAGAAGTGGTTGTCTCGCCCAGCAGGGCACCTGGTACCTACGACAGGTTTTCCTCGAAGCAGAACAAGGGAGTTAGGCAGATAGCGGTTGGGCTTGCTGCACAAGCCACTGGGAAAGTGAGAGAGCGCTCTAGGTGTTCCTCAAATAATCCTCAAATAAAAGTGGTTTTGCCAGATCAACAAGCTCAGCCGGCTATTTTGAGTCTCCATTCATGAGCGAGTCAGGGTGGGAAAATCGGTGATCAGGTTCAGGTGCTCTCAACCTGCAAGCTCTGCGAGTCGGAACCAGCGCTCAGTGGGACAAGGACTGCGGGCTTTAGCAATTCGAGGTTCTCTCAGTTCATAGTTTCACTCTCACTTTCAGGAGGTTGCTATGTTTACCTTTCTCTCAAAGATTGCTAGAGCAATTATCCGCATATTTGCTCCTGCCAAGTCCGATCTGGTGGAAGTGGGTTACCAGCCCATCACGGATGATATCTATCGCATCAACGGCTCAGCCTGCCATTTTAGCGATCTGGAGATCTCATCGTAAACCTCAGAGTCGGATTCTGGTGTCGGAGCGGCCACTGGCGCTGGCCTAGAAATTGGAAAAAAAAGCTACAAGTTAAGACAACTGAATAAGTCTTAGTTAAGTCTTGGATGCGGTTAGTCCGCGTCGGCAGGGGTGGTTTTCCTCCCTGTGGCCAAGTTCTACCGGTTCAGTGGTGGCTCCCCGTGGGGGTCACCACTTATTGTTTTGTTGTTTGCAAGTTGTTTGGGAAAATAAGGAGAATGCTTGCGGTTGCCCTATCTCAACCTGTGTTGCCTTCCCCCGTAGTTTACCCAGCTACATCGAATGATCTGGATCCCTTGGCCGAAGTTCTAGCCCAGGTTTTTCATCCCCCCTCAGGTCTGCAACGCTGGATCTACCCAATTCGCAAGCTGGGCATTCGCGAAGAGTTGCGCCTCAGGCTGGCCGCAAGGGATCCCCACTACTGCTGTCTGGCAGCTGCGGTGGGATCCGAAGTGGTGGGCACTGCCGAGATCTCTTTGCGGGTCACAGCCCACGGGAAGTATCCCTACCTCTCCAACTTGGCGGTGCTGCCCGGCTGGCGGCGGCGAGGAATTGCTCGTCTGCTTTTGCTCAGTGCTGAAGGGGTGGCGAAAGGGTGGGGCTACCGCTGTTTGCATCTGCACGTATTGGAAGACAATCTCCCCGCGCGGCAACTGTACGCCCAACTGCGCTACACCCCTATTGAACGCACCTCTCAACTCTGGCGATGGTTGGGGATCCCTCCGCAGCTTTTGCTCTGCAAGTGGTTACCTTGAATTGGCCCATCGGCAACATTGAGCTGGCAGATTCCCACCCCGCCGGCTTGCTTCATGGTGGTGAGACGAGGTCCTGGACTCAGCTTTTATAAAGTTATGTAAACTAGAAATCGGGTTTTAGAGAGGTCCTAGAGTGGCAGTGAAGGAAGTGGGCAGAGTTTGGCGCTGGTTAAACCTCATGGGATTGGTTGTGGGCCTGCTTGTGGGCTTTGGGATGACTCAGCCTGCCTGGGCCCAATGGGGAACTACTCCTCTCCCGCCAATAGGTTCTCCGGCACCGGAGTTCGCATTGCCAGATCAAGCCGGGCAAATACGGCGGCTGGCGGATTTTCGGGGGGAGTGGGTGGTGTTGTATTTTTACCCCCGCGACTTCACTTCCGGCTGTACGATTGAGGCCCGCCGCTTTCAGCAAGATTTGCCCAAGTTCCGGGCCATGGGGGCACAGGTTGTGGGCGTGAGCGCTGACTCGGTGGACTCTCACAGGCGCTTTTGCTCGGCAGAGGGGCTACAGTTTCCTTTGCTGTCGGATCCCGATGGTACGGTTAGTCGAGCTTACGGCTCCTGGATGGGCGATGTTGCCCTGCGCAATACGTTCTTGATCGACCCGGAGGGGATTTTGCGAGAAATCGACCCAATTGTAAACCCCAGCCGCCACAGCGCTGAGGTTCTGGCCCAGTTGCAGCAGCTTATCAGGAACTAGCCCTCTAGCTTTCCGGGCCAAAAGTCTGCTCAAACTCGTGGAGCAACTCGTCGATCTCCTCCAGCGCTTGGTTGACATCCACGCGCAAGCTGCCCAAGTCTGGCTTTTCCAACAGCTTGGCTACCGCTGGCCGGCGTTCGCGGATTAGCTTGATGCGCTCTTTCAAGGCGGCAATTTCGGCGGCGTCCATAGCTTCAGAGACCTAATTGACTGATACATTCACGCTGAACTCTCCTGAA
>NZ_JANSHS010000033.1:0-4165 GCF_047461695.1 Synechococcus sp. R6-7 | reverse complement strand
GGGGATCAACCAACCAGCTGTTCCACAGCCGTTTGCAATGACCAGGCAAAGCAAGGGGGAAACCCCAGAGGCTGCCTAGCCCGCCTGGCTGCGCAACTGCCGCAAGAGCCGCTCAAACTCCTCCGGCAGGGGAGCGGTAAACTGCAGCGGCTGGCCTGTGCGCGGGTGAACAAAGGAGAGCTTCCAGGCATGGAGAGCTTGGCCGCCCAGCTTAACAGGGCTGGTTTTGCTCTGGGTGTAGAGGGGATCCCCGACAATGGGTAGGCGCATGTGGGCAGCATGCACCCGAATTTGATGGGTGCGCCCGGTCTCCAGCTCAAACTGCATCAGGGTGTAGTTGCCCAGCCGCTCCAACACTTGCCAGTGGGTTACCGCCACTCGCCCTTGGCCAGGGGTCAGGACGGCCATTTTCTGCCGATCCACCGGGTGCCTCCCAATGGGGGCAGAGACGGTGCCTTGGCTTTGGGCCGGCCGGCCAAACACCACCCCCAAGTAGATGCGCCGGGCGGTTTTGGCCTGGATCTGGGCTTGTAGGTGCTGGTGGGCCTGATCGTGTTTGGCAATCACCAAGGCACCAGTGGTGTCTTTGTCAAGGCGATGGACAATACCTGGACGCAGCTCGCCGTTGATGCCTGAAAGATGGGGGCAGTGGGCCAGCAGGGCGTGCACCAGGGTGCCACTGGCGTGGCCGGGGGCGGGGTGCACCACCAAACCGCGGGGCTTGTTGATCACAAGCAAATCGTCATCTTCGTAAAGAATGTCCAAGGGGATCGGCTCCGGCTGCAGGGCAGTCGGGGTGGCTGGCGGGATCCGCACCTCGACTTCATCCCCAGCTTGCAGGGGGCGATCCTTATCCCGGCAGGGCTGCCCATTGAGCCAAACCTGGCCCTGGCGGATAAGCTGCTGCAGGCGCGACCGCGACAGCTCCGGCAGTTGCTCTGCCAATCCTCGATCCAGCCGCAAGCCCTGCTGTTTTTCCGTCACCCTGATCTGGCGAATGTCTGCTGCAGCCTCCTTGTGGCCCTCCATGCCGTTGTTGCCCAAATTGCCTTCTTTGACCATTGTGGCAGCCCGGCTACTTTTGCACTGAGTAAAAAAGGTCGAAGATTTGCAGCAACTTCCGCAGGCAGGTGGTGGGGGGATCTGCCTTGTCTCATCGCCTTCTAAGCCTTCTTGGGGGGATCCCTGGGCAATTTTAAGGGGCAGAAAATCCTGACTAGAGTGAGGCTATGGCCCACCAAGAATGAGTTGGGCCGAGTGTTGGCATAGGAGAGCCGGGAGCGATCCCAAGCCGACAACACAGCACACCCCAGCAATTGGCGTTGGCTCAATGGATCGCTCAATGGATCTAAATGGATCTAAGAAGGAGGTAAGGCATGTCGGATGGAGCAACCAGGGGATCCCAGCTTCAGCAACCCTCTCAACCCCAGCTTGGCTCAGAGCCGCCTTTGGTCTTGCCCCTGACGGAGGTGGGGCTGCGGGACGTTGCCCAGGTGGGTGGGAAAAACGCCTCCTTGGGAGAAATGCTGCAGCAGCTCACCTCAAAGGGGATCCAGGTGCCGACAGGATTTGCCACCACCGCCCATGCGTATCGCCAGTTCATCGCCTCTGCGGGTTTGGAGGAAAAGTTGCGCGAGATCTTTCGGGATCTCGACATTGAAGACGTGAACAACCTGCGCCATCGCGGCAAGGCTGCCCGCACCTTAATTCTGCAAACTCCCTTCCCCCCTCAGCTAGAGCAGGCCATCGCCGAAGCCTACCAAAAGCTGTGCGAGCGCTACGGCCCCGACACCGATGTGGCGGTGCGCTCCAGTGCCACGGCAGAAGACTTGCCGGATGCCAGCTTTGCCGGCCAGCAGGAGACCTACCTGAACGTGCGTGGAGTGCGGGCAGTGCTCAATGCCTGTCACCACTGTTTTGCCAGCTTGTTTACCGACCGGGCCATCTCCTACCGCCAGATCAAGGGCTTTGACCATTTTCAAGTAGCCCTCTCGGTGGGGGTGCAGAAGATGGTGCGCTCGGATCTGGCTTGCTCGGGGGTGATGTTCTCCATCGACCCAGAAACCGGCTTTAAAGATGCGGTGCTGATCACCGCCGCCTACGGCCTGGGGGAAAACGTGGTGCAAGGGATCGTCAACCCCGATGAGTACGTGGTCTTCAAACCCACCCTCAAGCAGGGACTGCGCCCCATCCTCTCCCGCAAGCTGGGCAGCAAGGCCCTGAAGCTGGTCTACGACGAGGGGGGATCCCGTTCCACCAAAAACGTGGCCGTCCCCGAAAGCCTGCGCAAGCAATATGCCCTCAGGGATGAGGAAATCCTCAAATTGGCCCAGTGGGCCTGCCTGATCGAAGAGCACTACTCGGCGCTGCGGGGCCGCTTCACCCCCATGGACATCGAGTGGGCCAAAGATGGCCTCACCGGCGAGCTGTTTATCGTCCAGGCCCGCCCCGAAACGGTGCAGTCGCAAAAAGGGGCCAACCAGCTGACCACCTATCGCTTCACCCAGCCTGGGGCGCAGCCCGAGCCTCTGGTGCGGGGACGGGCCGTAGGCGAGGCCATTGGCCAGGGCACAGCCCGCGTCATTTTGGATGTGCGCCGCTCGGATCAGTTTCAGGCCGGCGAGGTGCTGGTGACCGAAAAAACGGATCCCGACTGGGAGCCAATCATGAAAAAGGCCAGCGCCATCGTCACCAACCAGGGGGGCAGAACTTGCCATGCGGCCATCATCGCCCGCGAGCTGGGGATCCCGGCCATTGTTGGCTGCGGCAACGCCACGCAGGTGCTCCGTTCCGGCGAGCCCATCACCGTCTCCTGCGCTGAAGGGGAAGAAGGGCGGGTCTACCCGGGCCTGTTGCCCTATGAGGTGACGGAGATCCCGCTGGAGGAGCTGCCCCGTCCCCGCACCCAACTGATGATGAATGTGGGCAACCCAGAAAAAGCCTTCGGCCTCAGCGGGATCCCTTGCGATGGCGTGGGGCTGGCGCGGCTGGAGTTCATCATCGCCAACCACATTCAAGTCCACCCGCTGGCTTTGCTCAACTACGAGCAGGCGGTGAAAGAGGAGCCGCGCCTGGCAGAGCTCACCGCCCAGTATGCCGACAAGCCGGAGTACTTTGTGGACAAGCTGGCCCAGGGGGTGGCCACCATTGCTGCCGCCTTTTACCCCAAGCCGGTGATCGTGCGGCTGTCGGATTTCAAGAGCAACGAGTATGCCCACCTGTTGGGGGGATCCCGCTACGAGCCCCACGAGGAAAACCCGATGATCGGCTGGCGGGGGGCCTCCCGCTACACGGATCCCCGCTACCGTGAGGGCTTTGCCTTGGAGTGTCGGGCCATGAAACGGGTGCGGGATGAGATGGGCCTGACCAACGTGATCTTGATGATCCCCTTCTGCCGCACGCCGGAAGAGGGGCACAAGGTGCTGGAAGAGATGGCCCGCCATGGCCTGGTGCGGGGAGAAAACGGTCTGCAGGTGTACGTGATGTGCGAATTGCCCAGCAACGTCATCCTGGCCGACGAGTTCTGCCAGATCTTCGACGGCTTCTCCATCGGCTCCAACGACCTCACCCAGCTCACCCTGGGGTTAGACCGCGACTCAGCCCTGGTGGCCCATCTTTTTGACGAGCGCCACGAGGCCGTCAGGCGGATGATCGCCCAGGTAATCCAGACGGTGAAAAGCCACGGGCGCAAGATCGGCATCTGTGGCCAGGCCCCCAGCGACTACCCCGACTTCGCCCGCTTCCTGGTGCAGGCGGGGATCGATTCCATCAGCCTCAACCCCGATTCCCTGTTGAAAACCCTGCTGGTGGTGGCCGAAGCAGAAGCGGCTGGCACCCGGTGAGCCCAAAGCCGGCCCAGAGACGTGCGCGGGGATCCCGTCTCCTGAGTTACAATCTCTTCTGCTGTGTTCCCATCCCCATCGATGATCCACGAACTCTCCATGCCGGCCCTCAGCTCCACCATGGAAACGGGCAAGATCGTCACCTGGCTTAAGAACCCCGGCGACCGCGTGGAGAAAGGAGAAAACATCCTGGTGGTGGAGTCCGACAAAGCGGACATGGACGTGGAGTCCTTCCACAGCGGCATCCTGGCCAGCATCCTGGTGCCGGCAGGGGAATCAGCCCCGGTGGGCGCCCCCATTGCCCTGATTGCCGAAAGCGAAGC
>NZ_JANSHS010000032.1:0-14126 GCF_047461695.1 Synechococcus sp. R6-7 | reverse complement strand
GTAGCCTAGGCGTCTCACCCTAACCTGAAACGACTGTAGTCATTTTAACGAGGAATGAAACTGTTCCATTGGAAGAGGGGTTGAGGATAGTTGTGGAAGCGACGCGGAGTAGTTGGGAAGTGTCTCAGCCTAACTTGAAATGACCATGATCAAGGCATAAACCTTTGTCTAGGTGGTCATGTATGGAACTCCCTTTGAATAAAAGCCAATCTATACCAACCGATCTGGCCAGCTTGGCCTTGGCGAGCCGGGATCCCTCAGACGGCCTTCAGACAAACACCATCGGCTTATGACGGATTTTCTCGAAAGCAGCCGCATCAAAACGGTAGAGGGTTGCCGGTCTGCCTGTTCCTTGGGAACTTTTCTGGCCGGTATCTTGCAAGATACCCAGTTTCAGTAGGCGGGCGCGAAAATTGGAGTAGTCGGAGAACCCCTCGCCCAAAACGGTGCCGTAGAGCTGATAGACCTCCCCTAGCGTGAAGGTGGCGGGCAAAATGTCAAAGGCAATCGGACTGTACTCCAACTTGGCGCAGAGGCGACGGCGGGCATAGCGGCAAATCTCTTCGTGGTCAAAGGCCAAGGGGGGAATCTGGTCGGCGGGATACCAGGCAATGCCCTCCACTCCGTCCGCCAGCAATTCAGCATCCTGGAACCGCACTAGGGCAAAGTAGCTGACCGACAGGTAGCGCACCCCATAGGCATCCTCGGCCTCGCGGGGATCCCGCTCCGGCCCCCCGAAGGTGTAGAGCTGCTCCAGATAGAGGTTTTTAACACGAATTTTCTCCGCCAAGATGCGGTAGGCCGCTGCTTCTAGGGATTCTGAGCGCCGCACCAGTGTTCCTGGCAGGGCCCAGCAACCGCGGAAGGGATCCTCCCGCCGCCGCACCAGCAGCACCAGGAGGCGATTCTGCTCAGTGTCGATGGAGAAAATGACCGCATCCACGCCCACCCGGAACTCCGCCAAGGCGATCCGGTTCTCCGATGGGCCTGCCACGATGCGGGATCCCTGCATAGCTTGGCACTGAATCCTCCACCAACAGCCTACCCAGTTTGTCCCTCCAGAGGGAGCTACCAGCCTGGACCACCGTCTTGCCAGTCTAAGCCCTGTCTGGGGCGAAGGCTTTCGTGTCGCGGGGAAGATGGGTTGCTAAAGGTGTGCAAAAGAACCCCGACTCAGGCAACACTTTTACTTTTTGCGCGATTTGGCTCTTTTTCAGCCACGGAGGACCCCTCAGCGAGGGGGAACAGCCGACCTTGCCCAACAGCAATGTGAACCCGCGCGCCCACAGGCAGGGCTTCCCGGGCTAGGGCGTGCAATTCTTTGCCGGCTGCTGTGATCAGGCAATAGCGGTACTCTCGCCCCAAAAACTGCCGATCCCGAATGACAATGCCTCCCTGAGGATCAGGATGCAAATGCAACTCCTCCTGTCGAACCATCAACTCTGCGCAGCGCAAGCTGGGGTCGGGCTGATCCCTCAAAGCCTGGAATGGGATGTGCAGCAGCTCTTCAGCCTGCCAACCAAACTCCCGCCGCTCACAGCGCAGAAAGTTGGCCTGGGTAATAAACTCTGCCACAAAGCGGGTAGCCGGCTCCCGATAGACCTCCTCCGGGGATCCCCATTGCTCAATACGGCCTTCCCGCATCACCGCCACCCAGTCGGAGAGGCAGAGAGCCTCCTCTTGGTCGTGGGTGACAAAAATGGCCGAGGTCTGGGTTTGCTTGAGGATTTTGCGGATTTCTTCCCGCAGGTAGTAGCGCACCTGCACATCCAAATTGCTCAGCGGCTCATCCAACAGGATCAAGCTAGGCCTGGGGGCCAAAGCCCGCGCCAAAGCCACCCGCTGCTGCTGCCCGCCCGAAAGCTCGTGGGGATAACGATGGGTGTAGTCTTCCAGGCCCACCAACCGCAACACCTCGTAAGCGCGTTCCCGCGCCTGTTGGGCAGCGCCTCGCAACTCAGCTCGCAACTCAGTTGAGGAGGAGCGATTGCCACCCCCTGCCGCCGACGCAAACGGGGTAGTGGGTCGGAGGCCAAACATCACATTGGCCAACACGTTCAAGTGGGGAAACAGGGCAAAATCCTGAAACACCAGCCCCACTCCCCGTCGCTCCGGTGGGATCCACTGCCCCTCCCCAGCCACAACCTGCCCCCCCAGCAGGATCCGCCCGCTATCCGGCTGCTCAAATCCGGCAATGGTGCGCAATAAGGTGGTTTTCCCACAGCCCGATGGGCCCACAATGCTGAGGATGTCTCCTTGGGGCAGGCGAAACTCGACTTCCCGCAAAACCAACTGCCGCTGGCCGGGAAACCCCTTGCTGATGCCCTCAAGCTGAAGGATGTAGGAGGGATCCTCGCGCACGGCAGTGGGACTTGGAGAAAACAAAGACTCAGCCATGACGGTTGTTGTTGCAAAAGATTTTCACTATTTTTACCACACTACCATACTCCCAGACCCCACCTAGCCGGATCGAGGTTCAACAGCCAGCGGACGGATCTTGAGCAGGACAGGCTGAGGTCTCTGCGCCCTACCCTGATTCCAAGGGAAGCGATGGAAAATCAGTGTTACACTTAGTTAAGGAAGTTTCTCAGGTTGGGTGGCGCTTGCTTGTGTGGCGCACGCCAGAGGCTTGTTGTAAATGAGTTTTGAGACAAAGTTTCCCGAACGTGCTCTGATTACAGGGGCCAGTCGAGGGATCGGCAGAGCTGTAGCCCTAGCCCTAGCCCGACAAGGGATAGCGGTGGCTCTGGTGGCCCGCTCCCAACCTGATCTGCTAGCGGTGCAGGCCCAAATCCAAGACCAGGGGGGTAAGGCAGCGGTTTTTCCCATGGACTTGGCCGACTTAGCAGCTCTGCCCCAGCAGTTGCAGGCTCTCCTGGATCGATTTGGCGTCTGCGATGTCTTGGTCAATAATGCGGGCATAGCCCATGTTGGCCCCTTGGCCACCTTACCCTTGTCGGATTGGCAGCGAGTGATCGACTTGAACTTGACGGCAGCTTTTCTATGTGCCCAAGCCGTACTTCCCGGAATGCGCCGGCAGCGCTTCGGCACGATTGTGAACGTCATCTCGATTGCGGGCAAGCGAGCTTTTCCCAACTGGGGAGCCTACTGTGCCAGCAAGTTCGGCCTGATGGGCTTTTCTCAAGCTCTGGCCGAAGAGGAGCGACAGCATGGCATTCGGGTCACCAGCTTGTGCCCTGGTGCCGTGGACACGTCCCTCTGGGATACGGGCACGGTAGGGGTCAACTTCGACCGTTCCAAAATGCTCTCGCCGGAATGGGTAGCCGATTTGATTACCTATATTGTTCGGTTGCCCACAGGTGCGGTGGTGGAAGATCTCACCTTCATGCCTGCGGTGGGAGCCTTTTAGACCTGGCTGGTTTGGGGTTGCCCGTGACTTGGGAGGGTTTTGGCTATCGCAGCCTTTGACTGGATGCCACCTGAGCTGAGTTGCATGCACCGAGTTCTCTAAGCCTTTCGTTAACCAAGGAATATCCTGCTATGACCCTTGCGAAACCCGGATCTGGCTCGCAATCTCGAATGGATGACAAAGCCCATTTCAAGTCTCGGGTGATTCGAGATCGAGCCACTTTTGCGGAAGAAGAATTGGGTAGCTCGGATGTCTCAGATCCGGCTATGGTGGCGGCGGTGGAGACGCTGCTGCGGGGGATCGGGGAGGATCCCCAACGGGAGGGGCTGCGAAAAACCCCGGAACGAGTGGTTGCGGCTTTGAAGTTTTTGACCAGTGGGTATCGGCAGTCTTTGGAGGAGCTACTGAACAGTGCCATCTTTGATGAGGGCCATGACGAGATGGTGCTGTTGCGGGATGTGTCTCTGTTTAGCCTGTGCGAGCACCATCTGCTGCCCTTTATCGGCAAAGCCCATGTGGCCTACATCCCCAAGCAAAAGGTGGTGGGCCTAAGCAAAATTGCCCGTATCGTCGAGATGTACTCCCGCCGCCTGCAGGTTCAGGAACGCCTGACACGGCAAATTGCTGAGGCCTTGATGGAGGTGCTGGATCCCTACGGGGTGGGGGTGGTTATCGAGGCTACCCACATGTGCATGGTGATGCGGGGGGTACAAAAGGCCGGCTCCTGGACGGTCACCAGCTCGATGGTGGGGGTGTTTCAGGAGGATCCCCGTACCCGCGAAGAGTTTCTGAGTCTCATTCGCCATCCGTCCAATTTTTAGGGAGCTTCCCGGAGCTTTGTCGGTGAGTGGGTTAAGCCTCTGCTCAGGCGGGGAATGCTAGCCTAAGATCGACGCAAACCCTGCCAGAAGCGAGGCTTGTCATGAGCGAGGTCAGCCCCGAAAACCAGTTTCCTACCGATTTGGACTCCAATTGGCAGCCCCCGGCTCCGCCGGTCATGCAGCGTCCGCCTCGTCCGGCTGCTCCGGTGCCCCCGGTGGAGCCTCCAACGCAACTGGATCCGGTGCTGGGTTCAGCCTCCCAAGGGACGGGATCCCGGCCTGTCAACGCCAAAAGCCCCCCCAACCCCATTCTGGGTCGGCCCCTTCCTCCTGGTGTGGCTGTCGCTCCCCCTCAGGTACCGGTGCCTGTGCCGGGCTCTGCCGCTTCTCCTCAGATGCCCCCGCCCACCCCGGCTCCGGCTGCTGCTGCTCGGCCTCCAGTGCCGCCGCCCAGCCCCAATCCTGCTGCCCCGCCTTTTGCGCCACCAGCTCGCCCAACGGCTGCCGGTCGGATCCCGGTGGCCCCGGCTACTCCTGCGGGCCTGACCCTGCGCCAACTGGTGCAGGAAGCCTATGACAAAGGCTACTCAGATATTCATTTGGGGGTAGGAGAAGTGCCCCGCTTTCGGGATCGGGGGCAAATGCTTTTGACCAACTACCCGGTCACCACCACCGAGATGTTCTATGGCTGGCTGCGGGAAAGCCTGCCGGAGAGCCAAATTCGCCAGTTTGAGGAATGTTTGGAACTGGATACTGCCATCCAGTACGAGGGTTTGGTGCGGTGTCGGGTCAACTGCTTTGTTTCCCTGCTTGGCCCGGCTATGGTGATGCGTCTGATCCCGTTGAAAATTTTGACGCTGGAGCAGTTGCGGGCGCCGGAAGTCTTGAAGCGCATTGCCGAAGAGCACAAAGGCTTGGTTTTGGTGACCGGCCCCACCGGATCCGGTAAGTCCACAACCTTGGCGGCGATGGTGGACTACATCAATTCCAACTTTCCCAAACACATCATTTCCATTGAGGATCCCATCGAGTTCGTCCACCAGAGCAAGAAATCGATGGTGCGGCAGCGGGAGGTCGGGATCCACACCCTGGAATTTGCCAATGCCCTGAAAGCCTCTCTGCGGGAAGATCCGGACATCATCCTGATTGGGGAGATGCGGGATCGAGAGACAGTGGATATTGCCCTGAAGGCCGGCCAGACGGGCCACTTGGTCTTTGGAACCCTGCACACCAACAGCGCCGTCCGCACCATCGAGCGTCTGCTGGGGATTTACAAGCCGGAAGAACAGGAGCCGATGCGTCTGCAGCTGGCAGAAACCCTGGTGGCGATCATCGCTCAAACCCTGGTGCGCACCACCGATGGCAAGCGAGCTGCGGCCCACGAGATCATGCGCAACACCGATGCCATTCGCGACTACATCAAGCGGGGGGCGGTGGACGAAATTGAGGAGCTGATCGCCGACGGCTCCTATGAGGGCATGTGTACCATGAATCAATCCCTGTTTAGGCTTTACCAAGAGGGGCGGATTACCGAAGAGGTGTGTCTGGAGGCTGCCCCACGCCGCAATGAGATGGCCCAATGGCTGCGAGGCCGGATCTAGGGCCAGTCTCGAGATGGAGTCACGCCAAAGTGCTTGAGGGAAGGTTTGCCCTATCCTAAACTGGGAGCAGCCGGCGGCGCTGGCTTGCCGAGCTACCTGCTCATCTCTTGGGCCGACCTTGGGCTGGGGGGATGGGTTGCGAATTGATGAACCGAATTGAAAGCAAGTTAGAAAACAGGAGAATCCCTACCGTGAGCGTGATCAACCAGATCATCGAGACCGCGGATGACCAGCTGCGTTACCTCTCAGTTAGCGAACTGGAAGCCATCAGGAATTACATGACCACCGGCGAGAGGCGCTTGCAAATCGCTCAGGTGTTAGCAGAAAACAAAAAGCGCATCATTGACCAGGCCCAGAAGCAGCTATTCGCCAAGCGGCCCGAGTACGTGCAACCCGGTGGCAATGCCTACGGTGACAAGCGCTACAACCAATGTTTGCGAGATTACGACTGGTATCTGCGTCTGGTGACCTATGGCATTATTGCCGGCAGCAAAGAGCCGATTGAGTCTATCGGCCTGATAGGGGTGCGGGAAATGTACAATGCCCTCAACGTACCCATCGCCGGCATGATCGATGCGATTGTCTTTTTGAAGGAAGCTGCCCTCAGCTTGTTGGAGCCGGCGGCAGCCGCTGAAGCCGCCCCTTACTTTGACTACATCATCAATGCCATGAGCTAGGGAACTACAGGGATCCCAAGGCAGCCCGGGCATGTACGGCCACCTGTTCTTGGGAATCCTGGGCCAGCCGGGTCAGTCCGGCGCGAGCGGCTTCTGTTCCCAACTTGGCCAGGGCAATGCAGACGCGGTAGCGCAGTTGCCAGTCGTCGGAATCAATGAGGGGATCCAGGTAGGGGATGGCCCGCGGATCCCCCAGATCGCCCAAGGCAGCGGCAGCGGCTGTGGTGATCAGCTCGCTCTTGTCCTGCAAAGCTTCCACCAGAGTGTCGAAGGCGGCAGGGTTCCCCAGCTCTCCCAGGGCAGCGATGATGCTAAACCGTACCAGCCACTCCGTTTCTCGCCGATAAGCTTCCAGGAGATCGGCCAGGGCCTGTGGCTGCTTGAGATCCCCCAGGGCAGCGGCGGCAGCAGCCCGCACATCGAACTCCGGATCCTCTCGCAAAGAGCGCTGCAAAATGGGCAACAGTAGGTTCGGATCGACGCCAGACAGGGTGCCCATCTGGCTGATGGCAGCATAACGGACGCGGGCATTCTCGTCGTGAATCGCTCGCTGCAGCAATGTCAGGGCTTCTGGCCCAGGCAGTTCTCTGGCTTTGTTGACAGCGCGCAGCCGATTTCCCAAGTCTTGTGAGTTCAACAGCTCCAGCAAAGCGGGCAGTGCCGGAGGATCCCCAGAGGTTGTTGTCATATCCCATTCTCTCCATAACCCTCCTCGGCCATAGCGAGGGAGGAAAAGCCGATGTTATTATCTTGAAGCAGTGCATCCAGTCCCTTGATCTTATGGCCTTATTGCAACAAGAGAAGCAGCAGATCATTGAGAGCTATCGACTGCACGACACCGACACCGGTTCTGCCGAGGTTCAGGTGGCTCTGCTCACCAGTCGCATCAACCAGCTCTCTCAGCACCTTCAGAGAAACCCGAAGGATTTCAACTCCCGCCGCGGCCTGCTGATGATGATCGGTCGTCGCAAGCGTTTGCTCAACTACATCGCCAAGCATTCTCCTGACCGCTTCCGGGAGCTGGCCGAACGGCTGAACATCCGGGTGAAAAAGTAGGCAGCCCATCCAAAACGCTATCGGAGATCTGTCTTCGTGGGCAAATCCAGCCGCCAGTCCAAAACCTTTCGCCGTCGCTCCCCCTCCGCCTCTGTTGAGGTGGAGAAGAAGCCGGCCAAGAAGGAGCCTGTTGCCGTGATTCCCCCTGAGGTCAGCCGGCGGATGGTGCGGCGGATTCTGGTGTTTTCTGGGATCCCTTCGGGGCTGGGCCTGAGCAGCTTTTTTGTGAATTACTATCTCTTGACCAACCATGTGGTCGCTCTGCCCCCCTACTTCACCTTGGCAGAGTCGCTGACCTTGTTTGGCCTTGGTTTTTTGGGCATCAGCTACGGTGTGTTCTCAGCTTCCTGGGATCCCGAGCCGGGATCCCTGCTGGGAATTGGAGAATTCCGGCGCAATTTGGGCAACATCATCCAACAGTGGCGGGAATCTGCTGCCCGATCTTCTGAATCTTCCGACTCTGGAGAAGCTTGATTCTTCTCCCATTGCCTTTTCCAGGCCGGTTGCTGCCTACAATCAAGAGGGATCCAAGTCCATTCTGGCGGCAGCGGCTACCCCCAGTTCTCCAGCATGAAAATAGCCTACTTCGACTGTGCGGCGGGCATTGCCGGCGATATGTGTCTAGGAGCCCTGCTGGATTGCGGGGTGCCTTTGGAGTACCTCAACCGTCAGCTCCAGGCGTTGGGCATCGAGGGGGAATATAGCCTGCAGGTGAGCCGGGTGCAGCGGTGTGGGCAGCCTGCTCTGCAAGCTGTGGTGGAGGTGCTGGGATCCCAGAGTGGGGGATCCCTTGCTCGGCATTGGGCAGAGATTCAGGCTTTGATCGCGGGATCCCAGCTTTCCCCAGCCATTAAGGCCCGCAGCTTGGCGGTGTTTGAAAAGTTGGCGCAGGCGGAAGCAAAAGTCCATCAGATGCCTGTGGAAAAAGTGCACTTTCACGAAGTGGGGGCAGTGGATGCTTTGGTGGATATTGTCGGCACTTGCATTGGCCTGGATTGGCTGCAGGTGGAGCGGGTGTTGTCATCCCCCCATCCTGTTGGGGGCGGCTGGGTGAGCACAGAGCATGGCAAATTGGCCGTGCCGGTGCCGGCGGTGATCGAGCTGTGGGAAATGGGCCGCGTGCCGGTGTTCAGCAACGGGGTGGAAGCGGAGCTGGTGACCCCCACAGGAGCAGCCTTGGCCGTGGCGTTGGCGGAAGAGTTTGGCCCCTGTCCGCCGATGCGGGTGGAAAAAGTGGGGCGTGGGGCCGGTGCCCAAGAGCTGCCCATTCCCAATGTGCTTCGTCTGTGGATTGGGGAAGCCAATGGGGGAGAGCTAACGGAAACGGTATCGGTGTTGCAAACCCAAATCGACGATCTCAACCCCCAAGTGATTGCCTACACCTGCGAGCAGTTGTTGGCCCTCGGGGCCTGGGACGTGTTTACCCAGCCGATCACCATGAAACAGGGGCGGCCGGGGATCCTGCTTACCGTCATCTGTCCGCCGGATCGGGTGCCGGAGTGTCAAGATCTCATCTTCCGGGAGACCACCACCCTGGGCATTCGCCACTTCCAACAGCAGCGCACCCTGCTGGAGCGGGTTATCGAGCGGGTGGAAACCCCTTACGGCCTGGTAGACATCAAGGTAGCCCGCCACCATGGCCGCATCGTCAACGCTCAGCCGGAGTTTCGCGACTGTGTGGCCCGCGCCCAGGAGTTTCACGTGCCGGTTCAGACGGTGTGGCTGGCGGCCCAGTCGGCTTGGCAAAGCCGGTTGCAAGGTTGAAGGGACACTGGCTTTAAGCAAGGGGTGTGTGGGTGAGCAAGACCCAGAGCCAAGACGGTTTGGATGGGACAAGGGGGATCCGCGTTTCACCCCCAATGAATCCGCTCCTGTTGAACACAGATTGGCACCCATGGCCTGCTAGCCTGGGAGATGTCGATCTTGCTCTCTCCGCCGACCACAACAATGGAATCCCAAGCCTCTCAATTTAACTTTGACCGCAAACTGTGGGATCGGTTTATCACGGTGGCCCAGCCCTACTTTTACCCCAGAGTACGCTATGGGGGCTGGATCTTTTTGGGCTTGCTGGCAGCGGCCATGGTGTTTGTGGTTGCCCTGATGTTCTTTGTGGAGATTGGGGTGACTTTGGTCGGTCAAGCCCTGTTCCCGGAGTTTTTCACCAATGTGGCAGCCGGATTGGTGGCCCAAACGGAGAGAAACTTGTCCTCGCCGGTGCTGTGGGTAGCCGCGATCAGCTTGGCTTTGAGCAGCCTTTGTTTTGGGGCAGTGTGGCGGCAGCTTCGCCAGCGCTGGTTGCAGTGGGTGCTGCTCACCTTTTTGCTGTTTCTGTCGCTGACGGTCAACCGGCTGAACGTGATGATTAGCTTTATCTTTCGGTTTATCGACACAGCTCTGCAGCAAAAAGAAGAGCCCACTTTCTGGCAATTTTTGATTATTTATGGAGTGCTGATTATCTCAGCCATTCCGATTTTGGTGATCTACCGCTACACTCGCCTCAAGCTAGGGCTGTTTTGGCGAGAATGGCTGACCGATCATTTTCTGGATCGCTACTTCGATCAGCGGGCTTACTACGAGCTGGATTCCAACGCCGCCAACACCGAAATCGACAACCCCGACCAGCGCATTTCCGAGGATGTCCGCTCCTTTACCGGCACCACCCTCTCCTTCCTGTTGGACATTCTCGACTCGATTCTCACCCTCTATGCTTTTACTGGCATTCTCTATGGCATTTCTCGTCCGTTGGCGTTGGGGCTGGTGGTCTATGCCACCATTGGTACCGCCATTGCCATTTTGGCTGGTCGCAAGCTGATCAAAATTAACTTCGATCAACTGCGCTACGAAGCCGATTTTCGCTACAGCTTAGTGCACGTGCGGGATAATGCCGAGTCCATCGCCTTTTACCAGGGAGAGGATCAAGAACTCAGGCAGATTTTGCATCGCTTTGGTGCGGCCTTGCGCAATTTTAATTTGCTGATCATCTGGCAGGCCATCATCGATATTTTCCAATACGCCTACAACTATTTCACCCGCATTGTGCCCTATGTCATCGTCGCCCCCCTTTACTTCAGCGGCGTGCGAGATTTCGGCACCATTACCCAAGCCACCATTGCCTTCAGCCAGGTGTTGAGCGCCCTCTCCATTGTGGCCAACCAGATTCAAAGCATTTCCAGTTTTGCCGCTGGGATCAACCGCTTAGGCTCCTTTCACGAGTCTCTGGAAGATCCGGCGCTGCGCCACACCGGCGCTCGGGAAAGCAACATTCAAACTCGCATTGCCCAGCAATTGGCGCTAAACCACGTCACTTTGCTCACCCCCAATTCAGAACGAACCCTGGTGCGGGATCTCTCCTTCGCCTTGGAAGCCGGCCAGCGGCTTTTGATTGTCGGTGTTAGCGGCAGCGGCAAAAGTTCCCTGTTGCGGGCCATTGCCGGCCTATGGACCAACGGCCAGGGATCCATCGCCCGCCCAGATACTCAGGAGATGCTCTTTTTGCCCCAGAAACCCTATATGCTGCTGGGATCCCTGCGGGATCAACTGCTCTATCCCAAACGCCGCCGAGACCTCACCGATGAAGATCTCATCCGAGTCTTGGCCCAGGTGAACCTGGGAGACTTGCCGGAGCGGGTGGGCGGCTTTGATGTGGAGAAAGACTGGGCCAGCACTCTCTCCCTAGGGGAACAGCAGCGTCTTGCCTTCGCCCGCATTTTGATCACCCAGCCCCGCTACGCCATTTTGGACGAGGCCACCAGCGCCCTGGATGTGGCCAACGAAAAACTGCTCTACCTGCAGCTGCAACACCTGAACACCACCTACATCAGCGTTGGGCATCGCCCCACCCTCCTGGCCTACCACGACTTGGTCTTGGAGCTGCAGGGGAATTGTGCCTGGCAACTGTGGTCGGTGCAGGAGTACGGTGCCCGCCTAGCCCTGGCCAGCTAGCAGCGCCGACATCTCCAGCTGACTCAAATGACAAGCTTTGCGGGTTTGGGACAAAACCCGGATAGGAGGCTGACTTTTCCAACTGGACGCCGCCCAAGGGAGGTGATAGCCTGTTATTCACAAGTATTCCGACCGGTTTACTGGAGATTATCAATGCCCCCCATGATCCCATCCGAGGCCAAGCGTTCCAAGGTGGAGCAGATCAAGGCAGACAGCCACTTTCTACGGGATCCCCTTCAGCAGGAGCTGGCCCAAGACACCACCCACTTCAGCGAAGCAGCGGTGCAGGTGCTGAAGTTTCACGGGGCTTACCAGCAGGACGACCGGGATCGGCGGCAGCAGCGAAAGCAGGAGGGGCTGGAGCGGGCCTATTCGATGATGTTGCGCACCCGCATCCCAGGGGGACACGTGCCCCCCCAGCTTTACTTGACCCTGGATCGGCTGGCCGATGAGTACGGCAATGGCACCCTGCGAGCCACAACGCGGCAGACGTTTCAGCTACACGGGATCCTCAAGAAAAACCTCAAGGCCACCATAGCCAGCATTCTCAAACAGATGGGATCCACCCTGGCCGCCTGCGGCGATGTCAACCGCAACGTGATGGCACCGGTGGCCCCCTACAAAAATCGCCCTGCCTATCGCTATGCCCAAGAGTATGCCCGCAAGCTGGCGGATCTGTTGGCTCCGAAGACCTCTGCCTACTACGAGATCTGGGTGGATGGGGAGCCGGTTCCCATCCCACCGGTGGATGAGGAAGTGCGGGAAGCAGAGCAGTTTGTGGGCGACGGGGTGCGCCTGGAGGGGCCAGAACCTCTGTATGGCCCCGTCTATTTGCCCCGCAAGTTCAAGACAGCCATCACCGTAGCTGGGGAAAACACGGTAGATGTGTACTCCCAGGACCTGGGCTTGATTGTGCTCACCGACCGCAAGGGCAACTTGAAGGGCTTCAACATTGTGGTGGGTGGGGGCATGGGGCGTACCCACGGCAAGGAAGAAACCCAGCCCCTTTTGGCCAAAAAGCTCTGCTTTGCCCCGCCGGAATCGGTGTATCGGGTTTGCCAAGCGGTTTTGGCGGTGCAGCGGGACTACGGCAACCGGCACGATCGCAAGCAGGCGCGGTTGAAATACTTGGTGAGAGACTGGGGGATCCGCAAGTTTCGCCGCGTTGTCGAGGAGTATGTGGGGGAAAAATTGCCCCGGTTTCGCCCCCTACCCAAGTTTGTTCCCAACAGCGACGACTACCTGGGCTGGCACGAGCAGGGGGATGGCCGTTGGTTTTTGGGCATTTCCATCGAAAATGGCCGCATCCAGGACACCCCAGAGCGGCAGCTCAAAACGGCGCTGCGCCGGATTGTGGAAGCCTTTTCTCTGCACGTGCGGCTGACCCCCACTCAGGATTTACTTTTCATCGACATTGCGGAGCAGCAGCGGGATGCCATCAACCAGATCCTCAAATCCCACGGGGTGCTCTCCAAAGAAGAGATCCCTCAACTGGTGCGGCTGTCGATGGCCTGTCCGGCGCTGCCCACTTGCGGCTTGGCCATTACTGAGTCGGAGCGAGCTTTGCCAGGGCTGGTGCGCCAGTTGGATCAGCTGTTGCAGGAGCTGGATCTGCAGGATTCGCCCTTTTTGGTGCGCATGACCGGCTGCCCCAACGGCTGTGCCCGACCCTACCTGGCCGAGCTGGGATTGGTGGGATCCGCCCCCGATGGCTACTACCAGATTTGGCTGGGAGCCAGCCCGCAGGGGGATCGCCTGGCGCAAGTGTTTCAGGATCGGGTACACATCAGCCAGATCGTGCCGCTCATGAGAGTTCTCCTGCAGGTCTACAAGCAGGAGCGCCGTCCTGGCGAGAGCTTTGGAGATTACTGCCATCGGGTGGGGATCCCCTACCTGAGGGCCCAGGTGCAGCAAAGGGATGGCGTTTTTGCCTGAAGGGATCCCTCAAAAACGAGACCAAGCCTGTAGCCATTCCCGGAGCGCTTCCAGCCATCCAATCGGTTCGGGCTTGGCTGCTTCTGGAGCTTCCTCCTCGCCAGCCGGCAAGCTAACTTGGTCAGGGTGCACCCTGTAAACTCGGATGGGTTTGGCGTTGGGAAAAGGTTTCACCGAAAGAGGCTCCACCTGCAGGAGTTGCCCTTCCACGGCTCGATACACGGCTGCCGAGATGAGCAACCGGGAGCTCTGTTCCTCAGACTGTTCCCCCCCTTGCGAAACATCCTCAACCGACTCCAGCCAGGTGGCAAACTGAACCGACTTCCCGAAGGCGGACAACCGCTGCGGATCTTGGGGATCGAGGGGCAGCAAAAGGACTGGGCCGTAGTGGATCCCGGTGGCAAGCTTGACCTGCGGGTAGGAGAGTTGCGGCAGAGACCTATTCAACTCCGCCACCGACTGTCCAAGCGCCAATCCCGCCTGCAGTGCCTGCTGTACGGCCAACTCGGGTTGTTTTAAGCCAAACAAAGCCAGACTTCTCAGCCCGCTCTGGTTGGCCAGTACTCCCCCATATTGCTGCACCAAGGCCCCCATTTGGGCGAAGTAGCGACCCAAGGTGTAGACAACATCGTAGGGAAAGTTCTCCTCGTCGAAGTTGGCCGTCCCCCGCAGGGAAGCGCTGAGAATGGCGGCGGTAAACTACCCGACACCCGCGCTATGCGCA
>NZ_JANSHS010000031.1:0-29877 GCF_047461695.1 Synechococcus sp. R6-7 | reverse complement strand
CCCCCGCATATCCCCCGCCTGAACGGCAAAGAAGATGGCCATGGACAGGGTTTGCGTGCGGCCTGGGATGTTGCCTGCCAGCATCAAGGTGGCGCCAAACTCCCCCAGAGCGCGAGCAAAACTGAGGGTAACCCCCGCTAGGATCCCCGGCAAGGCCAGTGGGATCAGCACCCGCGTAAAAATCTTGGCCCTGCTTGCTCCCAGGGTGCGGGCTGCCGCCACCAGCGTCGGGTCGATCTGCTGGAAAGCTCCCAGGGCCGTGCGGTACATCAGGGGCAGGGCCACCACCGCTGCCGTGATCACCCCGGCATACCAGGTGAAGATGACCGACAAGTTCAGCGAGGCCAAAAGTTGTCCCAGAAGGGTTCGCCGGCCAAACAGCAGCAGCAACAGGAAGCCCACCATGGTGGGCGGCAACACCAGCGGCGCCAACAAGAGGGCCTCGATGAGAGAGCGCCAGCGACCTCGGTAGTGCAACATCCCGTAAGCCGCCAGCGTCCCCACCCCAAAGGTGATGCCCGTGGCCAAGCCGGCAATCCGTAGGGAGATCCAAAGCGGGGATAGGTCGTAGTCGATCATTTGGAGTAACTCATCCGCGCCATTGCAGAGGGATCCCTCACAGGCGGATAAAGCCGTACTTCACAAACACCTCTGCTGCTTCTTCTGAGGTTAAAAACTCCAAGTAAGACTGTCCGGCGGGAGTATCGCGCACCAATGCCACCGGGTAGATAATTGGCGTAATGGGATCCGCCGTAGCCACTACTCGCACCCGATTTGAAAGCTGAGCATCCGAGGTAAACAGGATCCCAGCGTCGGCATTGCCCTGCTCCACCGCCGTCAAAATTTCCCGCACCGTGCTGGCAAACACCATCTTGGGCCGCAGCGTCTCAAACACCCCCGCCTCGGTGAGAATTTCCTGGGCATAGCGTCCGGCGGGCATGGCCTGCAGATCCCCAATGGACAGAACCCGGATCTCTTCCGCCACCAAGTCGGCAAAATCCTGAACCTTGGTTCTGGCATTGGCAGGCACAATTAAAGCCATGCGGTTGCTGAGAAGATCTCGCCGGGATCCCTCCACCAGCAGGTTTTGCTTGGCAAGGGCGTCCATAAAAGAGGCGGCTGCGAAAAATACCACGTCCAAAGGAGCCCCCTGCTCCACCTGTTGCTGGAGAGAGCCGGAATTGGCGAAGTTGTACTCAACCTTGATGTCGGGATAGCGGGCGGTGAACAACCGGTCGATTTCCGTTAAAGCCGGTTGCAAGCTCACCGCAGCCCCCACCAAAATGGGCTGAGATTGCGCCAAGCCAGGAGCCAGCCCCCACCTCAAAGCCAGAGCGGCCAGGATCCCCAGGAATAACATTGCAGTTCTTCGTTTCATAGCCATTTTTCTTTGACCCGTGACAACTCTCAGAACAGGAAAATCCGCCAATGGTTCGGTGCTTTTGACTGTCGGAATTGGGTTGTAATTTGTATCTGTAGATACACACCTAGACTATCGGCAGCCATTCCTCCCCAGAGGCAACGATAAGCATCTGATAGTATTGAAACCGGTGTTGAATGACCATCCGGCAAGCTCCTCTCTTGTTCAGTTCGGTCAACACCCCTGTTGCTCTGCTTGTTCAACAAAGGAGAAGTCATGCAAATCAGCACTCGCAACTTGTTTAAAGGAACTGTAAAAAGTGTCCAGGTAGGCATGGTCAATGCCGAAATTATTCTGGAAGTTGCACCGGGTATAGAAATAACAGCCATTATTTCTAAGCACTCTGCCGAACGGTTGGGCATAGCAGTTGGGAAAGAAGCGTATGCTGCCATCAAAGCCTCGGATGTGGTCATTGCCGTGGATGAGTGAGTGGATGAGTGAATTGAGTAACTGGCCTAGACTTGATGTTGCCTGGGATCCAAATACAGGGCTTTGATAAGGCGCTGGCGATCGTTTAGGCTGATCCGAAGCCGCCCATTCTCTACATCCCGCACCCAGCTCTGGCTGCGCCCCAGCCTCTGGGCCAATTCCCGCTGGCTGATTCCCTTTTGCCGGCGTGCCGCTGAGATATCTGCCCCACGCAAAGCCTTGCCTGAGGAAAAATCTTTTGGGTCTTCGGAATGGCAAGGGAGATCCGAGTCTGTTGCAACAGGCGCAGACTTTGCCCTACGCTGCCGCCGAGATCCCGATTCTCGGGTTGGGGATCTGGCTTCTTGAACTACTCGACGATGCCAGTCGGAGGGCAGATGAAACCGCTGAATGCGAGCCTGCATCAAGAGTCCCCACTTGCCCCGCGGCCCGGCAGCCGTCAGCAAGCCACCGTTGTTGGCATCTTCAATCCAAAAGTTCAATGCCTCGTCCGCATCCTCGGGCACAGCTTCCAGGCGAGCCCACAGGGGTTGAATGGAAGAAGGATAGGTGAGGGGATCGAACTCCGGCTTGAGGCCGTAGTGGTTGAGAACCTCCAGATCGCTTTCAAAGGTGCGCACCAGCCGTTTGCGTTCTTGGAGATTGAGATAAGCTTCCTGCAGTCGCTCTTCCCCGTAGGCCACTCGCATCAGGGTGGGCACCGTCAGACGCTGTTGCCGCCCCATCCTCACTTTGAACAACAGCCACAGCAGCAGGCGCATGGCTCCTTCATGATGCTGCCAATGGCTCATCACGGCCTGCAGCAGGGATAGGGGCAGGCTGCTGTACTGATAAAAGGCTTGCCCCTGGCGGCACCCTTGTCGATTGAGAAAGTACCGCGTCCATTCGCCGGGCTGAATCGCCCAAGTCAGGCCCACCAGATGGTTGCAGCCCTGCTCATCTTTTTGAAAGTGGCGATGCATCTTGAGCAGCCTCCACAGAGGGCCAGCCGGTACCGAAAACCCCTTCACCCGCCCCTGATCCGGCCAATCGATGGAGACTTGAATCCGACAGAGCTGCTCTATCCAGGTCATGAACAGGTGGAGACGGGTCATCTTGTTCAGATCTTTACGTTTATCCCAGCCCAAATAGGACTCCAATTGTGAGTCGGTGAAAACAAAGGATTCCTTCCAGGGGCTATCCAACCCGGCGGCATAGGCAGCAAAAATAAGATGCAAACAGGCAGTTCGCACATCGATCGGAGCACTTTGTAGGATCCCGTCCAAACATAGAGTTAGGGTCAGAGATCCCTGGTTGTGGCCAACAGATTTCTGATAGCAAACCTGGTTATCTCCCTGCTTTTGCAGATTGAGAGATTGAAATTGAGATAGGAAATTGCAAGCTTCCCAGACCACAATTGACGAAGCAAAAGCCTGGCTATGGCCGTTCAAAAATAGAGGTGGACTGCTGCGAATGCGGGCCGTGACCGTGCGGTTGCGCCCCTTCATGGCTTCATAAGGCTGCGGGGCAGAACCGGGACACAGGCTAACGCACTGAGGTTCTGGGAAGAAACCTTCGCAGTCATTGCACAACAGAGGATTAATCCAGTATTCCCCATCCTGAACAACAATAGCTTTCGTAGGACAGCTATCTACACAAGCGTTGCAACCGATACAATCCCCTGAGATTTGATAAGCCATAGCCCTCAAACTCCATAACGTTTCCCTGTAGCTCTCCCTCGTTCACACCTGCTATCGCATCTGCGCAACCCTAAACCCGGCCATGGAGACCTTCCTCGCAAAGCCGTGGCAGCCCGGCGAGAGACCTTAGTTTAAGGTCTGTTTCCTAAGCTCAATTCGTGAACTGGATTGAACGATACCTCAAAAGATCCCCGGCAGGCCAGGGAGATTTGGTCTAGGGTGAACCTTCTGGAAAGCTTTGTTTTCTCTTAACTTCTAATGTTTGCAGTGAACTTTTGAGATGGCTTTGCAGGCTACTCCTCCCCCCTTGAGAGCCTTTTAGGGATCCGAACTGCAACAAGTGTCAGGCAAAACGCTCAATAACCAAGCCGACACAAGGTCGTCCGCCCACCCAATACGCCGATTCATCGGCCAGGTTGTGGCTTGGCTCCAGATGCCAACCCAAGGGATTGGGTTCTAGCTCCAGCGCCCGCACGATTTCCTCTGGGCTTAGTCCTGTGCAGAGTTGGATGTGTTGCAACTTGGGGAAAGGCTTTTCCACAAGGCTAAGCTCTTCAGCAGCTTTAAGGATGGAGCCCAGGTGCAACAAACAGGTGTTCATGGCTTTGCTCCCAAATCAAGATAGGTTATGAAGAGATGAGCTTCCCTTACTTTGAGTGTCCCTCATTACAGGTTAAAAATTGGGTAAATAGACTACATTTTAGAAGGCTCTTGGCAAATTTAAGATTGTTTTCTTATTCGGTTCTTGGGGAGGCGCTAGGGTGCAACGGGGATCCATGTAAACCCAGATGGGTTTAGCTAAATGAGCAGGAAGGGAAAGTTGGCCACTGGGTAGGAGTAGGATCCACTCAGGGTGACGTTGGATAACCTGGAGATAGGTACCTGGAGTGAGACCCATTTGCTGCAATTGGGCGCAAGCAGCTTCGGATCCGCGCAGTTGGTAGATGCGACCTTCTTCTCCAACCTTCATGAGTTGGAGAGGAGATATGGTTATTGAGATCTTAGGGACGGTGGGCGGTGCCAACATATAGGGATCCCTAATCTTAGAAGAGGCCATTTGAGCCTTGCCCGAGTCCATTTGCGAGCAGCTTGGAAGCAGCGATCTATCAAACCAAGTAAGCTTCCTGGTGAGTGCGAATCGTACAATTGGAGCGAGGTTTAGCCACGCAGAGCAGCACAAATCCTTTGGCTATTTGCTCCTCATCCAGAAAGGTTTGCTCCGATTGATCGACTTCTCCTTCTACCACTTTGGCCACGCAAGAGGAACAACTACCGGAGCGGCAGGAAGAGGGCAAGTCCACATCTTGATCCTCAGCCGCTTCTAGGATGGTCGAATCTTCATCTACTGAGATATAGGTGTCGAGCCGTCGTTTTGGGTTAACCAAGTGAACTGTGTAGGTAGCCATGATGAGATCTCCAGAGAGTTGACGAGGGGTAAACAAGGGAGCTTAGGCAGGGATCCCAGGGCTGCATTCGCCCCGCTCTCCCGAAGAGCTGCAGCCGGCACAGCCGCCAACGGGATCCGGACAACCATAGTCTTGAAAGACTCGGAAGAGCTTCTCCTGCTGCGGGGTAGAAGTGAGAAAGGTTTGATACGCTTTTTCCAGCGCTTGCCGGGCTTGCTCCAGCCATTCTTCTTCGCTGCCCTGGAAGTGCTCCAGAGGAGCCAGATACTGAGCAAATTTGCGTAAGATATGCAGGCGATTCACGTTGACCACCCGCGGATCGTAGGGGAGCTCGAAAAAAGCGAAATAATCCTCGGCATTGACTAGGGCTTGGAAGTCTTTCCAACGGCGGTTGTGGTTCCAACTCATCGGCAGGTCTCCAGGGTTTTCAAGCGTTGTCTGAGGGTGTGCAGCCGGGCAAATAGGGCGTAAGTGCGGGCTGCCAAGTCGGGGAGTCGCTCGAACCCGTCGGGTAGCCCCTCGGCCAGATCGTGCAGATCCATTTTCAGTTGGCCTGCTTTGCTGTTTAGTCGCTTGATCTCGGTGCGGAGCTGGTCGGCAGACAGGTGTTCGAAGGGCTCGAAATCCAGGCCGTTCACAACATTCTCAACGTCACTCTCATTCAACATGGGCAAGGCACTCCTGATGGCTAAAGAAATTGCTGCACAGACAAAAGGGGAGGCAGGCGGCTACAGCCGGCCCACCTCGGGGTAGGTTCGGGCCAGTTGGATCCCTTTGTCGATAAGGGCAGTAGCTTTTTCAGTGAGCTGTTCGAGAGACTCGAAACCGAAGCGATGGGCGTCTCGCAGGGTGTTGACCACCAACAACAACCGCCCTGAGAAGACCAGCACCCAACCAAAGCCTTCGCTGTTGAGATCCAGCACCACCTGAGCTAGGAGGCCCGTTTCCTTTTCAATCAGGGCGGCAATGGCGCGGTAGTAGATGAGAATGCGGCTCCGCACTGCCGGATCCACCTCCCCTTCCAGGGATATTTGGCGCTTCTGGGCTTTGGTGACGACAAAGGGCTTGAGCAGCAACTCATCCCTCCAGGTGCGGTAGGTGCCGTAGGGATCCGCCGCCCGCAGCTGGCGGACGATCTCCTGCAGGATGGGGCTGGTCGAGGGGGAAAGAGGGGTAACCGTCATGGCTAAACCTCCGCAGGGGAAGTAGAGGGATTTGGGGCTTCGGCTTTGCGGGCGCGCTCGGCCAAGAGCACTTTGCGCAGCCAGGGGGGAGGGTTGTGCAGGGTGGTTACCAGGCGCTGCAACAAGCTCTCGATGGATTCTTCTTCCGACTGCACTTTGATGGGGGTGATGCGGCGGTTGATCAGGCGGGCGGCGGCACTGCTGCCAATGGCAGCCACGTAGATGAGGGTGACATCGGCCAAAGCCTGCAGCTTGGGCACCAGCTTGTCCTCGTTGCCATCTGCCTCCAAGTTGCCCCCAAAGGTGAGGGTTTTGCAGAAGCGGTAGCCTTCGGGGGTGACTTCGTAGAGGTCGATCTGGTTGGCCCAGCCAAAGTGGGCATTGACGTGCTTGCCGTCGCGGGTTGTAAAGGCCACTTGCATAGGCGTTCTCCTTAGAACCGTGAACTTGAGGGTTTAGGGGAGCTAGGGGGATCTAGCTCGAAGCTCTGGATCCCTTAGAATCCATGCCCAGAAACCTGGGGTGGGCTGGGGTGACGGGCTTCCTCCTGCTCCATCAGCAGGTTGCCGACAGCAAACAGTTGGGATAGGGTGCCGCGATAGCCCACCTGACAGATGTGGTTGGCCCCCAGCCGGTCGAAGATAGGGATCCCCATTCGATGCACCGGGATCCCCAGCCGCTTGCCCAGGCGCGCCGCGTGGGAGTTGCCCACCAGCAGGTCAGCCCCGGGTGCTAGCTCCTCCAGATCCCCCAGATCCCCCACCCGCACCGCCTCAATGGGAAGGGTGCTCAAGTGGGGATCCGGTGTGGGACTGATGGCCGCCTGGATCTGACAGCCCATATCCAGCAGCCAGTCCACCCACCCCCAGAGCAGATCGGCTTCTAGGGCCAAGGCAATCCGCTGGTTGCCGAAGAAAAAGTGGCAATCCAGGAGGGCATCCTGGACTTGGCTGCGCTGGCGGCGGTAGCGCAGGGGCACCGGCTGTTGGCTGTAGTCGGCCAAGGTTGCCAAAAAGGGATCCACAGCCTTGAGACCGGTCAGGTGGGGGAAAACCCGATAGGGGGTGCCAAAGCGCTGGGCCAGGATCTGAGCGGCAGGGCGCATGCTCTCCCCAATGGCCAAGGTGAGGCCGGATCGCCCCAGCTGCCGCAGTTGCTCGAGGCTGGTGCCGCCGTCCGGGGTTGCCCTAAAGCCAGTGCCCAAGTGGCCATCTAGGGAGCCTGAGAGATCCGGCACCAAGATTGGCTCCAGGCCAAAAGCTTCCACCATTTCCTTGATCTCCTGGGCATCGGCGGGGGTGAGGGCAGGCCCGCACAGCACCGTTACCTGGGCAGGGCGGACGGATCCCGACGGCGATTCCGGCAGGGTGCTGACCAAGCTGTTGACGGCGATGGCATAGCCGTCTTGCAGGGATCCCTTAAAGTCAGGCGTGGAGGCCAAGACGATGGGCAGATCCTGCAATTGCGGCTGGCGTCGGCGCAGCTCCCGCAGGATGCGCGGCATATCGTCCCCGCGGGTTTCCGTGAGGCCGGTGGTCAGAAGACCAATCAGCTCCGGCTGGGCCTTCTCCACCAAGGTGAGGATGGCAGCTTCGACATTCTCCTCCCCCCCCAAGATGGTGTCCACTTCGGACATGGCAGTGGTGGACATGGGAATGGCCTCGCGGAAATGACGTACCAGCAGCGCTTTGGCAAAGGCCGTACAGCCTTGGGAACCGTGGAAGAGCGGCAGACAGCCCTTGATCCCCAGAAAGGCCAGGGCCGCTCCCAGCGGAGCGCTGAGTTTGAGGGGGTTGACGCTGAGAGGCTTGCGTTCTTGGATGAGCTGGGCCATCATCCCACCTCCTCTTCGGCTGGAGTCTCCCAGGGGGCAGGCCGTCGCAACTGCTCCCAGATGGGGCTGTGGAGGGCGGCATCGATCTCCCGCGCCAAGTTCACCAGGCCGCGATAGCCGGCATAGGCATGGTGCCGCTCCTGGTTGATGTCCAGAAAGGGGATGCGGGCCTTGAGGGCGGTGTACTGGTTGCGTCCGCCGGCGATGAGCAAGTCCGCTTTCGTGCGCTCCACCACCTTGAGCAGCTCTTGCGGGCTGCCCTTGTCCAGGAGAATGCCCTCTTGGCCGAGCAGCTCGCGGATGCGGGCTTTGTCTTCTTCGGTGCTTTTGCGGGTGCTGGTGGCCGTTACCTGCATCCCCAGATCTCGGGCAGCAGAGATGATCGACCAACTTTTCACGCCGCCGGTATAAAGGACAACTCGTTTGCCCGCCAGCCGCTGCCGGTAGGGGGCCAAAGCCGCCTCAGCGGCGCGAGTTTCTCGCTCGATGAGGGCCTCGGTACGCTCCTGCAGTTGCGGATCCTTCAGCCCTTGGGCAATGGCCCGTAGGCAGTGGTTCATCTCCTGCAGCCCGTAAAAGGAAGCCTCAATGTAGGGGATCCCGTAGCGCTCCTGCATCTTGCGGCCCACATTGAGCAGGGCTTTGGCGCAGATGAGGACGTTCAGCTTGGCCCGGTGGGCGGTACAGATCTCGCGGTAGCGGCCATCGCCGGTGATCTTGGCCAAGATGCGGATCCCCAGCTCGTCAAACAGAGGCAAGACATCCCACAGCTCGCCGGCAATGTTGTACTCGCCGATGAGGTTAATGTCGCGGGGAGTGGTGTACTCCGGGGAGGCGGTGCCGATAACATAGTCCAGCAGGGCTTCTCCGGCCAGACGGTTGCCTAGGTTTTTGCTGCCCACAAAGCCGGGCGCATTCACCGGAATGACCGGGATCCCAAGCTGGCGGCTGGCCCGCTGACACACGGCCTCCACATCGTCGCCAATGAGGGCAGTTACACAAGTGAGATAGACGAAAATGGCGGCAGGTCGGTATTTGGCCTGTAAGTTGCAGATGGCCTGGAACAGCTTCTCCTCCCCTCCGAAGATGATCTCGTTCTCGCTCAGATCGGTGGTGAAGCCCACCTGATAGAGTCGGGAGCCGGAAGAGAGGCTGCCCCGCGTCCCCCAAGAGTTGCCGCTGCAGGCGATTGGCCCATGTACTAGATGGGCGGCATCGGCGATCGGCACCAGGGCAATCGAAGCCCCGTCAAAGGCACAGCCTCCCTGCGCTCCTCCTGGCTTGGCTTGCTCGGCACAGACTTTGTTTTTGCCTTTGCCGTCTTTCTTGTGGTTGTGCTCGCAGGCGGTCTCGTTGAGCAGCTCCGCCACTTTAGTCCGGCTGATCAAGGGCATGATGGGATCTCCTGAGAAGAGGGGGGCTGGGGTTGAGCCGCAGCTTCGGCCAGATAAGCCGCCGCCCGTAGCCGCAGGGCGATGATCTCCTCGTAGAGGGGGTTGATGCGACAGAGGGCCGGAATGTGGACGGTGCGGGATCCCAGTCGGATATCCCGCTCAAAGGGACAGGAAGCCGGGATCAAACGACAAATCCAACGCGCCTGCCGGGATCCCCGAATTTCAATGCTGTTGAGCCAGCGGCGCGGCCACTTCAGGGCGGATCTGAAAATTGAGTTCAAAACCAGGCCGAGCCATCCCAAAGGGTTGCCGACTCTGGGAAAGGGAAGAGAAGGGTAGGGATAAGTCATGGCTTAAACCTCCGAATGGGTAGAATTGGTAACAAGAGGAGGGGGAGCACACCATTCAAAAATCTGCTCCAGTTGCTCCAAGGAAATCAGCCCGTAATGCCAAAGAATCATGGGCAAAGGGCCCTGTTCACACCCATGCCGTTTCAGGGCGAAGGTGAGGGCGGATTCCGGGATCCCAAGCTCAACTTGCAAAAACTGCAGCAGCGGCGCCCGATCGGGGGTAAGCATGGCAGAGTCTCCCAAAACGAGGGGTGGGCGTAGATGGGCAAGCTAGGATGGGGACAAGCCCAAAACCAAGCTGTCGGCAGCCAGAAAGTGGGCCAGGTGAAAGGCCCGTTCTTCCGTCCGCAGCAAAATCTGCTCGTAGAGGTGACGGGTGGCGCGATCCCCAACACTTTCCGCCAGAGCCGCCTGGCGACGCAGCAGATCGATTAGGCTTTGCTCGGCCCGCAAATCCGCTTCCAGCATGGGCCGCACAGCCAACGCATCGTCCCCTTCTGGGCTGAAGCAGCACAGCTCCGCCAGCTTGGCAAAGCTGGAGGCCGGGATCCCACCCAGGCCGTTCAGGCGCTCCCCCACCTCATGGGCGTGGTTCTGAACTTCCTGTAGACTTTCGTTGAAAAATTGGTGAATTGAGTAGAACTCTGCTCCTTCGACAACCAGATGGTGCTTCAGATACTGCAAATACAGCCCCTGAAGACTGGCCCAAACTAGGTTGAGGCCCTCGCAGATGGGAACCGTGATCTCACGTCCCAGATGAACGGGGTTGTCTCGGACTTGTTGGAAGGAGTGAGTCGAGGGGGATGGAGTGGTCATTGGCGCTACCAAAACGAGGTGAACAGGAGAAGCAAGGAGGCAAACGGCAGAGGTTCAGGGGTGGTCATCCCCTCCTGCAGATCTCTCAGGGGGATCCCAGGTTTGGAGAGACCAGCAGCGATCCAACCAACTCAGCCAGCCAGAGCGGTTGAGGGTGAAAAGGCGGAGCACACTGTGGACGAGGAGGGCTTCGGTGGGGGTGCGAATCACCACCCACAGTTGGCCGGTCGGGGTACAGCCACAGGTCAAATCCAGCTCCTGCAGACGGTAGAGAATCCGCCAGCGATCGCAACGGGGCACCTGCAGCACTTCAGCCGTTTTCGGTGGGGGAGAAACAAGGGGGGACATAAGCTCACCGGTTGGGAAGCAGGGGGCGAGTCTCAACAGAGGGGCAGAACCGTTGGGTTTCTGTTCCCCCGCTTATAGCAAGCGGCTGCGGTGGCTCAGGCTTGGCAGCGGGCGATCAGGATTGATTGAGTTATTGCCGATGTACTCAAACCCTGGAAGCTTGGCCCAGAGGGCAAAAAAAGTTTTTCTGAGGGCAGGGGGTTGAGTCTTTTGCCCGCAGGGATCCAGTATTTTCGGGGAAGGGTATGGGTATTTGAGCGAGTACATCCCCCTTGCCAGAACAAGAAAATCCGACAGCCCATCGGCGCAATAGTCCCTACTGCCTTGGCGAGGACTTTGCCCCAGGGGGATCTTTCCTCAAACTCAAACGGCTATTTTCAATACACTTTTGGGCTGATACGATATTAAATCGTAGCAATTGATGCAAAACGCAGCCGAGGCTGCGGCGCTTGAGTGCATCTGAGCAGATTTTTAGTATTTCTTAAGCATTGCCCCAAGCCCTTGTCGAATCAGGGATTCCGGGGATCCTCCCCACAGCCGGATCCCCCGCCCCTTTGGGTCAAAATACGGCATCCCCGGCCTTGAAAAACCAGACCCTTGACCCCTAAAAAAAGTTGGATTTGGCCTGCCATCAGGCTTTGCAGGTCTTGAGTACAAAGCCAATAAACTCGATCAGTTCTACCGGGCTGAGTGCAACGGAGCGGGCAGAGGGCGGTTGATATAACCGCCAGTAACGTTCTATCCCCTGGTTGACCCCGCCATGCTGCCCCTTTCAACTCCGCCCCGCCAGGGATCCCCTTCCCCATCGGCCTGCGCTTGCAGCAGCAGCCCCCGCCAGGCCCTCCCCCCTCATCTGCAGCAGCGCATCGCCACCCATCCCTGCTACAGCGAAGCGGCTCACCATCACTACGCCCGCATGCACGTGGCGGTAGCCCCCGCCTGCAACATCCAGTGCAACTACTGCAACCGCAAGTTCGACTGTGCCAACGAGAGCCGGCCCGGTGTGGTCAGCGAGCTGCTGACCCCGGCGGAAGCCGCCCACAAAGTGCTGGTGATTGCCGGCAAGATCCCGCAACTGACGGTGGTGGGCATTGCTGGGCCTGGGGATCCCTTGGCCAACCCCAAGCAAACCTTCGAAACCTTTGCCCGCATCGCCGAGAAAGCCCCGGATCTCAAGCTCTGCCTTTCCACCAACGGCCTGATGTTGCCGGACTACATCGACGAGATCAAACGGCTGAACATCGACCACGTCACCCTGACCATCAACATGGTGGATCCAGAGATCGGAGCCAAGATCTACCCCTGGATCCGCTGGCGGCGCAAGCGCATTCGAGGGGTGGAGGCAGCCCGCATCCTGCACGAACGGCAGATGGAAAGCCTGGATCTGCTGCGGGAGGCAGACATCCTCTGCAAAGTCAACTCCGTTCTCATTCCCGGCATCAACGACACCCACCTCTTGGAAGTGAACCGGGTGATCCAGGAGAAAGGGGCTTTCTTGCACAACATCATGCCCCTGATCTCGGCGCCTGAACACGGCACCTACTTCGGCCTTATCGGCCAGCGGGGCCCCACCCCTCAGGAGTTGAAAGCCCTGCAAGATCGGTGCTCCGGCAACATGCGGATGATGCGCCACTGTCGCCAGTGTCGGGCGGACGCGGTGGGCCTTCTGGGGGAAGACCGCAGCCAAGAGTTCACCAAGGAGCGCTTTATGCAGATGACCCCCGAGTACGACCCCGAAAAACGCCGCCAGGTCCAGGCAAGCATTGCCCAACTGCAAGCTCAGCAGCAGGCAGCCCCAACCCACTGGACAGCCGACCTGCCTCCCGACAGCCCCTCCATCCTGGTGGCCGTAGCCAGCAAAGGCGGTGGCTTGGTCAATCGCCACTTCGGCCATGCGCGGGAGTTTTTGATCTACGAGGTCAACGCCCGTGGGGCGCAGTTTGTCGGCCACCGCAAGATCCCGCAGTACTGCCACGGGGGATCCGGCGAGGACAACAACCTAGAGCAAATTCTGGATCTCATCCGGGATTGCCGAGCTGTATTGGTCTCCAAGATTGGCGATTGCCCCATGAAGCGTATTCGCGAGGCCGGCATCGAAGTGGTGGAAGACTACGACCTCATTGAAACGGTGGCCCTCAAGTTTTACCGCACCTGGTTGGTCAACCAGGCCCTGGACAGCAAATCTTCCGGATCTTGAGACCTCATCTTTTGGAGACGCGGCCATGGCTACTGTAACTGCTCTCACCAAAGGCGGACTGCCCTGGATCCCACAGTTTATCGAAAGCCTGGATATCAGCCGCTGCCTCGGCTGTAGCCGTTGCCTCAAAGTCTGTGGCCGTGGTGTGTTTGCCCTCAGAGCCCTCAACGAAGACGGCGAGTTTGTCGACAACGAAGAGGAAGGAGAAAGTGAGCGCAAAGTGATGACCATCCTCAATGCCGCCCTCTGCATCGGCTGTCAGGCTTGCGCCCGCATTTGCCCAAAGCAGTGCCATTCCCACGCTCCGCAAGCCGTTTAACGTTGCCCAACCCCTACCTTGTATCGATTCGGAGCCTGTATGAACCCCGTGATCTACCTGGACAACAACGCCACCACCGCCGTGGATCCCCTGGTTCTGGAGGCGATGCTGCCCTATTTGCAGACCTTCTACGGCAACCCCTCCTCGATGCACAGTTTTGGCGGCCAGGTGGGGCGTGCCCTCAACCAAGCCCGCGAACAGGTGGCAGCCCTTCTGGGAGCCGACCCGACGGAGATTGTCTTCACCAGTGGCGGCACCGAAGGCAACACCACGGCCATTTATGCAGCCTTGGCAGCCCAACCCCAGAAGCGCCACATCATCACCACGCAGGTAGAGCACGCCTCGGTGCTCAACGTCTGCAAGCACCTGGAAAAACAAGGCTACCGCGTCACCTACCTCTCGGTGGATGAGCAAGGCTGCCTGGACTTGCTGGAGCTGGAGGCAGCCCTGACCGGCGATACTGCCCTGGTGAGCTGCATGGCCGCCAACAACGAGACGGGCGTGCTTTTCCCCATCGAGGCGGTGGGATCCCTGGCTCGCAGCTATGGGGCTGTTGTCCATGTGGACGCAGTACAGGCGGTGGGCAAGATCCCTCTCGATCTGCAGCGCCTGCCAGTGGATCTCCTCACCCTTTCCGGGCACAAGCTGCATGCCCCCAAGGGGATCGGCGCTCTCTATGTGCGGCGGGGCTTGCGCTTCCGTCCGTTGCTGCTGGGAGGGCATCAGGAGCGAGGCCGCCGCGCCGGGACGGAAAATGTGCCGGGCATCATCGCCCTGGGCAAGGCAGCGGAGCTGGCCCAAGCCCACCTGGGGGATCCCCATGAGCGGCTGCTGCGGGATCGCTTGGAGCAGGGCTTGCTACAGCGGATCCCGGATGTCCAGGTTAACGGCCACCCCACTCAGCGGCTGCCCAACACCACCAACTTGGGCTTCAAGTTCGTGGAAGGGGAAGCGATCCTCTTCTGGCTGAACAAATACGGCATCTGCGCCTCCTCCGGCTCCGCCTGCACTTCCGGATCCCTGGAACCCTCCCATGTGCTGCGGGCCATGCGCCTGCCCTACACCGTTTTGCACGGCTCGATCCGCTTCAGCCTCTCCCGCTTTACCCAGCCGGCAGAGGTGGAGCGGGTGCTGGAGGTTTTGCCGGGGATCATTGAGCATTTGCGGGCCATCTCCCCCTTCAGCCACGAGGCGGAAGACTGGCTGCAACAGCAGGAACGGGAACTGGCTCGCCGCTGACCCCCCTCAAACTCATCTTCCCTCGACCGTTAGCATCCTCAACTCAGGATCCAGCCATGTGGGACTACAGCGAAAAAGTTTTGGAACTCTTCTACCACCCCAAAAACCAAGGGGCGATGGATCCCAGCTCCGAGCCCGGTGTTCGGGTGGTGGTTGGAGAAGTGGGCAGCATCACCTGCGGCGATGCCCTGCGGCTCTACTTAAAGGTGGACGAGGCTAGCGAGCGGATTTTAGCTGCCAGCTTCCAAACCTTCGGCTGCACCAGCGCCATTGCCTCTTCCTCGGCCCTGACGGAGCTGATCACCGGCCTCACTCTGGATGAAGCCCTGCGGATCGACAACCGCCAAATCGCTGACTACCTAGGCGGCCTGCCCCCCGCCAAGATGCACTGCTCGGTGATGGGGCAAGAGGCTCTGGAGGCAGCCATCTACAGCTATCGCGGCCTTCCTCTGCCTGACCACACGGATGATGACAGCGCTTTGGTCTGCTCCTGCTTTGGCGTCAGCGAGCAAAAGATCCGCCGCTTGATCCGGGAAAACCACCTCACCTCCGCTGAGGAAGTAACAGCCTACAGCAAAGCGGGTGGTGGCTGTGGTTCCTGCCTGGCCCAGATTGAAGACCTGATCGCCGCTGTTCTGGCAGAGACTGACGCAACCCCTTCAGAAGATTCAAGAAATTCAAAAGGGAACTCCCAAAACCAGACAGAGCCCTCTCCCGCTGCTCCCTCTCCTGTCTCGGCAACAGCGACACCCCCTCCCCTCACCACCTTGCAAAAGATCGCCCGCATTCAGGCCGTCCTGGAGGAGGAAGTTCGCCCGCTGCTGTTGGCCGATGGCGGCGATGTGGAGCTTTACGACCTGGAAGGGGATCAGGTGTGGGTGCGCCTCAAGGGATCCTGCACCACCTGCCCCAGCCAGCAAAACACCCTGCGGTTGCTCATCGAAACCCGCCTGCAAGAACAGGTGTGGCCCACCTTAACCGTGCATGCCCTCTAGTTCCCCATTCTCGATAAGCCTGAGAGCCCTATGAACTGCCCCACTCCTGCTTGCCATCGCTTTTCACATCCCCTGCTTCGCTCCGGGAGGGCTCCACCGCTCGACCGGTTGACTTCCGGATCCTGCAAGGGTTCGAGGCTGCTTTCCCCTGAGCTGAAACCCTTTCGAGTCAGGACTCCGTCCCGCTGAAACGACCAGTTGCACCCGTTTGCAAGAGATTTCTAACCCTTGAGTCTTAATTAGGAGACCTGAACCATGAGACAAATTGCATTCTACGGCAAAGGCGGTATCGGCAAATCCACCACCTGTCAGAATACCGTTGCCGGTATGGCCGAATTGGGACAGCGGATCATGATCGTCGGCTGCGACCCGAAGGCCGATTCCACCCGCCTCATGTTGCACTGCAAAGCCCAGACCACCGTCCTTCACCTGGCGGCTGAGCGGGGATCCGTAGAAGACGTGGAGCTGGAAGAGGTGGTGCTCACCGGCTACCGAGGGGTGCGCTGTGTGGAATCCGGTGGCCCCGAGCCTGGCGTTGGCTGTGCTGGACGAGGCATCATCACCGCCATCAATTTCTTGGAAGAAAACGGAGCCTACGAGGATCTGGACTTTGTCTGCTACGACGTGCTGGGGGACGTGGTCTGCGGCGGTTTTGCCATGCCCATTCGGGAGGGCAAGGCCCAAGAGATCTACATTGTTTGCTCCGGCGAAATGATGGCCATGTATGCGGCCAACAACATCGCCCGCGGCGTGCTGAAATACGCCTACTCTGGCGGCGTGCGCTTGGGTGGCTTGATCTGCAACAGCCGCAAAGTGGATCGCGAGATCGAGCTGATCGAAGCTCTGGCCGAAAAGCTCAACACCAAAATGCTGCATTTCATCCCCCGCGACAATGTGGTTCAGCACGCAGAATTGCGCCGCATGACGGTGATCGAGTACTCCCCCGACTGCAACCAAGCTGACGAGTATCGGGCCTTGGCCAAAAAGATCATCAACAACACGGATCTGAGGATCCCCACCCCCATCTCTATGGATGAGCTGGAACAGTTGTTGATAGAGTTCGGCGTTTTGGACGACGACCAGAAAATCGCCCACCTCATCGGCAAAACCGAAAAAGAGTTGGCCCCAGTGTGAACTTAAAGATGGGCTGGGGGTGGATCCCTTCCTCCCTCGGCCCTCGGTTCCCCCTAGTTTCTTTCTCAAAAAAATCCAGTAGATGAGGCTCTTCCCATGACTACTCCAAAAAGCGCCCTCAAAGAGGAAAACCGAAAAGTTATTGCAGAAGTTCTGGAAACCTATCCGGAAAAGGCCAAGCAAAAGCGAGCCAAACACCTCAACGTCTACGACAAGGGCAAAACGGATTGCGGAGTAAAGTCCAACATCAAGTCGATCCCCGGCGTCATGACCACTCGCGGCTGTGCCTATGCCGGTTCCAAGGGGGTGGTGTGGGGGCCGGTCAAAGACATGATCCACCTCAGCCATGGCCCCGTGGGCTGCGGCTACTACTCCTGGTCGGGAAGGCGCAATTACTACGTCGGCACAACCGGGGTAGATACCTTCGTTACCATGCAGTTCACCTCCGATTTTCAGGAGCGAGATGTGGTGTTCGGGGGGGACAAAAAACTGGCCAAACTCTTGGTGGAAGCCAGCGAACTCTTCCCCTTGGCCAAAGGCATTACCATCCAGTCCGAATGCCCCGTCGGCTTGATCGGGGATGACATCGAGGCAGTGGCCAAGAGAGTTTCCAAAGAAATTGGCAAGCCGGTGGTACCGGTGCGCTGCGAAGGCTTTCGGGGGGTCTCCCAGTCCCTGGGCCACCACATCGCCAACGATACGGTGCGGGACTGGGTTTTGCCCATTGCTGACAAGAAAGCGAAGGAGGGATCCCTCAACTTTGAGCCCGGCCCCTACGATGTGGCCCTGATTGGGGACTACAACATCGGCGGCGACGCTTGGTCTTCCCGGATTTTGCTGGAGGAGATGGGCCTGCGGGTAGTGACCCAGTTTTCCGGCGATGGCACCTGGAACGAGATGCTGCTTGCCCCTCGGGTGAAGCTGAATCTCATCCACTGCTACCGCTCCATGAACTACATCTGCCGCCACATGGAGGAAGCCTACGGGATCCCCTGGCTGGAGTTCAACTTCTTTGGCCCCACCCAAATTGCCAAATCCCTGCGGGCCATCGCCCAGCGGTTTGACGAGACCATCCAGGCCAAGGCAGAGCAGGTGATCGCCAAGTACAAGCCCCAGAGCGAGGCCATCATTGCCAAGTACCGTCCCCGCCTGGAGGGCAAGCGGGTGATGCTGATGGTGGGCGGACTGCGGCCCCGCCACGTCATCCCGGCCTTCCGGGAGCTGGGCATGGAGGTGATTGCCACCGGCTACGAATTCGGCCACGGCGACGACTACAAGCGCACCACCCAGTACATCGACGATGGCACCCTCATCTACGATGACGTGTCCGGCTACGAGTTTGAAGAATTTGCCAAGAGGTTGAAGCCAGATCTCATCGCCTCCGGCATCAAGGAGAAGTACGTCTTTCAAAAGATGGCTTTGCCCTTCCGCCAGATGCACTCTTGGGACTACTCCGGCCCCTACCACGGCTACGACGGCTTTGCCGTGTTCGCCCGCGATATGGATCTGGCCTTGAATAGCCCCACCTGGGATCTGGTCAAAGCCCCCTGGAAATCCTAGCTTGCCGCCGGGATCCCAAACGCGAACGGCCCTTCCTTCCCCTGCCCCTCATTAGGAGACCGACCATGCCGCAAGATATCCAAGACATCAAAGATCACGCCCGCCTGTTTCAAGATCCGGAATATCAGGCGCTTCTGCAGTGCAAGCAAACCTTTGAAGATCTCCCTTCCCCGGAAGAAGTGGCCCGGGTGGCCGAATGGACAAAATCTTGGGAATACCGGGAGAAAAACTTTCAGCGGGAAGCTTTGACGATAAACCCTGCCAAGGCTTGCCAGCCCTTAGGGGCCATCTTCGCCGCTGTCGGCTTTGAGGGAACTCTGCCCTTTGTCCACGGATCCCAGGGGTGCGTGGCCTATTTTCGCACCCATCTCACCCGCCACTTTAAGGAGCCCTTTTCGGCGGTCTCCACCTCGATGACGGAAGATGCGGCGGTGTTTGGCGGCCTCAAAAACCTAATCGAGGGACTGGAAAATGCCTACGCCCTCTACAAGCCCAAGATGATCGCCGTGTGCACCACCTGCATGGCGGAGGTGATCGGGGATGACCTGGGGGCCTTCATCACCACGGCCAGAAATGAGGGAGTGATTTCCCGCGACTTCCCGGTGCCCTATGCCCACACGCCAAGCTTTGTGGGATCCCACATCACCGGCTATGACAACATGCTCAAGGCCATTCTCAGCACCCTCACCGAGCCGGTGGGCCGCACGGGTAGCAATGGCTACATCAACGTCATCCCTGGCTTCGATACCTACATGGGCAACTTGCGGGAGATCAAGCGCATCTTCGGCTTATTCGGGATCCCGCTGACCCTGCTGGCGGACAACTCCGACTATTTGGATTCGCCCAACGACGGCACTTTCCACATGTATCCCGGAGGAACCCCTTTGGAGGCGGCTGCCCAATGCCTCAACGCCGAGGCTACTTTTTCCTTCCAGCGCTACACCACGCCCAAGACCCTGGAGTTTCTAGCAGAGGCCTCGGGTCGGCCCACCCTGACGGCGCGGCCAGTGGGTATTCGGGGCACGGATGAGTTTTTGATGCAGCTATCCCAGTTAACGGGCAAGCCCATTCCCGCCGAGCTGGAGATCGAACGGGGCCGGGCGGTGGATGCTTTCACGGACTCCCAAGCGTGGATCCACGGCAAGCGGGTAGCCCTGTATGGGGATCCGGATCTGGTGATGGGCTTGCTCAGCCTGTTGCTGGAGCTGGGAGCGGAGCCGATCCATGTGGTGGTGACCAACAGCAACGAGGAGTTCGAAGCCGAGGCGCGGGCACTGCTGGCCTCCAGTCCCTATGGACAGGGGGCAACCGTCTGGGGGGGCAAGGATCTCTGGCATCTGCGCTCTCTGATGTTCACCGAGCCGGTGGATCTGCTGATCGGCAATTCCTACGGCAAATACCTGTGGCGGGATACGGGCACGCCTTTGGTGCGCATCGGCTACCCCATCTTCGACCGCCACCATCTGCATCGCTATCCCACCTATGGCTATGTGGGGGCGCTCAACCTCCTTAACTGGATTGTCAACACCATTCTGGATGAGGCAGATCGGCGCAGCATCATCCCCGGCAAAACCGATTTTTCCTTCGACTTAATTCGTTAGCTTCCGGAGTAGGGGGATCCCAGAGGCTAGATAGATCTTGTCAAGGATCCCCTGCTCCAAAGACTCCACCCCGCTAAGAGGAACAGCCAAGCCTTACAGGAATCTGATGAATTCTGCGGCAACTTGGTTGAGCTTTCTACCCTGGACATGATTGCCCTGACGCAACCGGGGTCCCGCTAGCGGTGCGGAGCACCATCGACGGTTACCGATTGCCTAGGCGGGCCGTAGGTCTTGGAGGATGGATCCCATGAATTCCTCTATCACCATCAACGACACCACCCTACGCGATGGGGAGCAAGCGGCAGGGGTAGCCTTCCAAATCCCCGAGAAAATCTCCATTGCTGCCCTCTTGGATGCCATTGGCGTGCCCGAGATCGAGGTGGGGATCCCGGCCATGGGCGCTGTGGAAACGGAAGCCATTCGCGCCATGCTCAGCCTGGGGCTGCGGGCTCAGCTGCTGGGCTGGAACCGGGCTGTGCCCAGCGATATCCTCGCCTCTATTCGTTGCGGCCTCAAGCGGATCCACATCTCCGTGCCGGTCTCGGATCGGCAAATGGCCGCTAAGTTCCAAGGGGATCGCCCTCGGCTGCTGCGACAGTTGCGCCAATGCGTGGAGATGGCCTTGGAGCAGGGGCTGTGGGTCTCGGTGGGGGCAGAAGATGCCAGCCGCACCCCCCTGGAGCAGGTGATCGAGTTGGCCCAAATGGCCCAGAGCTGGGGCTGTCGGCGCTTCCGCTACTGCGATACGGTGGGCATTTTGGATCCCTTTAGCACCTACAAGCAGATTCGCCGTCTGGTGCAGGCCATCGATATCCCTGTGGAGATGCATACCCACGACGACCTGGGCATGGCCACTGCCAATGCCTTAGCCGGGATCCGCGCCGGCGCTCAGTCGGTGAACACCACCGTCAACGGCTTGGGGGAACGGGCCGGCAATGCCCCCTTGGAAGAGGTGGTGATGGCTCTGCGCTGCACCTTGGGGATCGACGTTGGGGTGGATACCTGCCGTCTGCGGGAGCTGTCTCAACAGGTGGCGCGGGCCAGCGGTGCTCCCCTACCTCCCTGGAAGGCCATCGTCGGTGACAACGCCTTTGCCCACGAGTCGGGCATTCACGCTGCAGGGGTGCTACGGGATCCCCAGACCTATGAGCCTTTCCCACCAGAAGCCGTGGGCGGCCAGCGGCGGCTGGTGTTGGGCAAACACTCCGGCCGGCATTTGCTGCTCCAGATCCTCAAGGAACAGGGGATCCCTGTCGAGCAGATCCCGCCTGGCCAGCTGGAAAAGCTCCTGGAACAGGTGCGGCAGCACGTCACCCACTGCAAGCATCCGATCCCACCGGCGGAACTGGCCCGTTATTGCCGCGCAACGCTGACGCAATGGGCGCAACACACTCCAGAACCCATCCCAGAGGAGAGCCATCCCGATGTTGTCTAACCGCTTGTCCGGAAAGGAAACTTCCAAATCTCAGGCCATTTTGGCAGCCGTGTCTCGACGGGCGCGCCAAGTAGGCCGCAGCCTAACCCGCCAAGAGCTTTGTCAGGTGCTGGCAGAAATCACAGGAGGTACCCCATGAGCGACGAACTGGAGCTGGATCGCCCTCCCCAATTTGAGCTGGGCGACAAAGTCCGCATCCGTAAGGTCATCCGCAACGATGGCACCTTCTTCGGCCAGCCGGTGGGGAAAATCTTGGCCGTTCCGGGCGACGAAGGTTACGTGATTTCCATTGGCACCTTTCTACAACGGTTTTACGTCTATGCCGTCCACTGCTTGGCCAAAGGCTTGGTGGTGGGGTGCCGTGCCCAAGAGCTGGAACTTGTGGAGAAAGGGCTATGAAAGTCATCCTGCACGAAAGTGCCTACGGGCATTTGATGGTCTACGTTCCCAAAAAAGATCTGGAAGAATCGGTTGTGGCCACCCGTTCAGAGGCCGGGGAAACCATTTTTACTTTGAGCAACGGTTGGGAATTGTCCATCCCAGAGCTGCCAGATCCCTTGTCTCTGCCCAGGACGGTAGAGGCCAAACGCCTCTAGCCAACGGTTGGCTAAAAATTCTGTTGGCCTATCCCCGAAAGGGCTGAGAGAATGGGTTGAACTCAGCTCCAACAAGCTCTAGATACCCATGAAAAGGGTTGGATTCCCCGTTACTTTGTATGGACAACCGGCCCATATGGGGAGATGGCTTTTCATCCTCCAGGGGCTCCTGGTTCTTCTTTGCCTGGGAACCGTCTATTCCTGGAGCATTTTCCGCAAGCCCCTGGAAACAGAGCTGGGGATTGGGGCCAGTGAGAGCCTGCTGCCCTACACGGTTGCCCTCGTGTTCTACGCTACCCTCATGCCCATCACAGGGTTTGTCATCCCCCGCTGGGGATCCCGCCGAGTACTGGCTCTGGGGGGCAGCTTGGTGGGCCTGGGCTATGGGCTGGCCAGCTTCGCCCCCTCCATTGGGTGGATTGCCCTCTGCTATGGAGTCATTGCCGGCAGCGGTGTGGGAATAGCCTATGGAGTGCCAATGGCCGTGGCAGCCCGTTGGTTCCCGGATCGCAAGGGATTGGCCGTGGGATCCACCATTGTCGGCTTTGGCCTATCTCCCCTGCTCACTGCTCCCCTGGCCAACTGCTTGATCGAGGCACTGGGGGCTCGGCCTACGCTGCTGATTTTGGGGATCCTCTTTGCAGCGGTGATCTTGGGGATCGCAACCCAACTGAGATTTCCTCCCCCCGATTGGATCCCTTCCCCATCTTTTCCAAGAAAATCCACGGACAGCCCAGATCACCCTCTACCGGCTTCTAGGCGCTCTCTCCCTCTGCTGAGAAACCCCTCCTTCTATGGCCTGTGGATCTGCTACGCCATCGGCACTCTGATCGGTTTAAGCGCCATTGGGATTTCCGGCCCCGTGGGGGAAGAGCTGATCGGCCTGGATCCCCCTGCGGCTGCCAACAGCGTGGCTCTCTTCGCCATTTTCAACGGGATCAGCCGTCCTCTGTTTGGCTGGTTGGCCGATCGCTTACATCCCCATCAGGTCACTACGGGATCCTATGGGCTGATCCTGCTGGCCTGTGGGCTAATGCTCCTGCCTCCCCAGGGATCCCTTCTGGCCTACTGGGTAACTTTTTCCTTGCTTTGGTTTTGCCTGGGGGGGTGGCTGGCCATGGCTCCCGCCCTGACCCTGCGCTTGTTTGATCCGGGACGCTACGCCCAGAACTACGGCATCGTGTTTACCGCCTATGGAGTTGGGGCTTTGACGGGAACGATGATCACGGGCCAAATTCGGGATAGGCTAGGCAGCTATAGCTACACCTTTTATGGGATGGCCGTCTTGGCGGTGGCAGGGATCTGGGTGGCCAACGCTTTTTTGAAAGAGAAGTTGTAGGAGCTTCAAGCCAGCGGGCACAGCAGGGATCCCATCAGCAGGGGCAGCAATCCCCTACTTCATACCCTCCACTGCAGGGCTGGGTGAACCAACTTAAAGACTTGCCCCCCCAAGGCAAGCAGTTTGGTAGAGTAGTACGGCTATTGCCGACAGATTGGGATCGTGGCGGAATGGTAGACGCTACGGACTTAAAATCCGTTGTTCCTCAAGAACGTGAGGGTTCGAGTCCCTCCGATCCCATCATCCCTTGATCCCTGTCTGTTCCAGCACATTCAGCAAGTCCGGGATCCGAACCCAGGCATCTTCTCGATCCAAATCGGGGCTGGAAAGAAGAGCCACCAAAGCCGGATCACAAACAGGTGCTACCAAAGGGAAGTACCTTAACCCTGCCACCTGGGCAATGATCCAAAAATAGGGGAGCACTGCATTGCTGGGCAAGATCTCGATGACGGTGGTGCCGGGTGGACAAAAGGCGAGGTTGGTCAGGCCCGCCCCGTGGATCCCGATCACCGCCTCTGCCCCCTGCATCAGGGCTATTTGCTCGGGAAGAGAGAGGGTTTCCATCTGCACCGGTACAAATCCCCAGGGGCGCAAGCAGGCCAGCACCTCCGCTTCGTTGATCACCCGCCGCCAGCGGGCAGAGCGACGGCTGATGTAAATTCGCCGCGGTTGCAGGGGGTCGATGGAGAAACTCGGCTGGGCCAGTTGCCGCAGCACCTCCAATCCCCTGGGCGTCAAACACCCCACCGGAGCGCCTGCCGAGGGCACGATCAGGTTCTGGGCTTGCAGATGGGATCCCCCCAACTGCTCAAAGCTGAGGATGCGCTCGGCTGGGATCCCCAAAGCAGCCAAGCTCTGCACCTGAAAGGGCTTTCTTTGATACCCGTGGATCAAGATGGGGATGTCCTTTTCCAGGGCGCCCGACCGCCGCAGGATATCCAAGGCAGGCAAAATATCCACCATCCAGTGAAAGTAGTTGACCGCTCCCAAGGGCAAGAGGGCAACGGGGCCATCCAGTGGGATCGGTGGGGGGAGATGGGGCAAGCCCAGCAGGGGGTGGTGTCGCAGGTGATCTGGCCTGTAGTCCCAGTCGAGGAACTCCGGCGGCGGCAAGCTCAGGGATAGATCGGCGAGCAATTCTCCCCGGCGGGTGAGCACCCCGCTGGCAAAGCTGGCGTAGAGGTGGCGGGGATAGTGGCCCACGTGGACGGATCCTCGGGGGATCTGGGCGACAAAGGTCTCTGCCAAGGGGATGCGCTGCGGGCGCAGCTTTTGCAAAATGGCGGGATCAGCCGCAGGGGGCGCTTTCAGACAGAGAACCCCCACCGGATCCAGGGGTTGGTAGTCCCCTTCGCCCGTGGCCTGATGCCACTGTCGGGTGGTGAGGTAGCCTTGGGTTGGCACTGGCCAGAAGTCAGTTGTAGGGGGAGTGCTCTGGGAAAAGGAGTCTGCTGGAAGGGCAACGCCTTCTGGAGCCCAACGCTGCCGCCAAGCCGAATACAGGAAATCGGGGATCCTCGCAGATCCCTCTCCCCTGCATGCCTGCTCCAGTCCAGATCGCAGAGGGCTTTCTCCGCCGCTGCCCTCGCACCACGCCTGCACCCAATTCCGTTCCGCTGCCACCGCTCGGCAAACCTTCTCCCAAGCCGCCTCAGGGTGAGCCAACCGCACTTCCGCTTCCGCCCAGTAGCTGTAGAGTTGCGCCGTCCCGGTGCCCCGCGCCTCAGCCGCCTGGAAACACCCCACAGCCTGAACTGGATCCTGCAGATCCAGCCACGCCAGGCCCATCTGTACCCAGGGATCCCCCCACTCAGGGCGCAGCCGCGCAGCCTCCTGCAGAGGGGAAATCGCCTCTCGCAAACGGCCCAGCTTCATCAGGGCCAAGCCCCAGCGCCAAAAACTCTCTGCCGCCGTCGGATCCTGCTGGCAAGCCCGCTCAAACCACTCCGCTGACGCAGCCCACAGCCGGCTCCGCTCTTGGGTCAGGCCAATGCGGTGAGCAGCCAAAGCCTGGCCAGAAGACGGCTCCAGCTGTCCATCCCCCAACTCCAGAAGCTGCCGATACAGAGCTGCTGCCTGCGGCCAATGGCCCTTCTCCCACAGGCTTTCCGCCAAAGCCTGCAAGCTCCTCAGCAGGTGGTAGACGGCCTCGGATTCGGCCACCCCCCCCGCTTGCAGCATCGCCAAGCCCTCTTGCCACACCAGCTGCGCCTCCAGTTCCCGACCCAGCAGGAGATAGGCGGCTCCCAGCTCCCAATACAGCTCTGGAGAGGGGGATCCCTGCTCGAGCTGTTGCTGTAAAACCTGGGTAACGCGTTCGTAATGCCCCTGCTCCCAATCCTCAAGGAGAAAAGCAGAAGACAACAGATGGGGGGGTAGAGCTGGGTTGGGAGCCATGTCTTTGTGGATGAGAAACAGTGTTACAAACTGCAACAACCTCCCCACTCTGGGCCCGTGCCCCTAGTATTCTAGGCTTGGCTTCCCCCTCAGGGATCGGGCATCGATCCTTCTCAGCTCAGAGAGGGATGCTCCTCCAGTCGTGGGTCAGCCTCTTCACCCCCTTCGATGGCACTGTCCTCGGCCTTTGTCGGCAGTTTTTTCGATCAAAACGGAGTTTAAAAGATCGATGGGTATCAACGTATCCGCTGGCGCAGTCGTTTCCAACCCCCGTCTCTACCAAACCGTGCCTGTATCGACCATCTCCCAGGCGGAACAGCAGGATCGCTATCTGGGACGCACCGAGCTGGATCGCCTCGAGGACTTTTTCTCCAGCGGCCTGAAACGGCTAGAGATTGCCGAGGTCATTGCGGCCAATTCGGAAATCATCGTCAGCCGGGCAGCCAACCGCATCTTCACAGGGGGCTCGCCCATGGCCTATCTGGAGCGGCCAGAAGCGACCCAAGACGAGAAAGAAGCCTTCAAGCTGGGTACTGCCTTCTACGTGGAATCCACCGGCGGATTCATTGAGGCCATCCGCAACATCTTTAGCGCCAGCGGTGTGGAGATTCCCCCCAATTTCCGCCCCATCAACATCTCCCGCTACGGAGCTGCCAACATGCGCAAATCGCTGCGGGATCTGAGCTGGTTTTTGCGCTACGTTACCTACGCCCTGGTGGCCGGGGATCCCAGTATCATCGCCGTCAACACCCGCGGCCTGCGGGAGATCATCGAAAACGCCTGCTCCGCCGAGGCCACCATTGTCGCCATTCAAGAGATGAAGCGGGCAGCGGCTGGCTACTTCCGCAAAGATGCCGAAGCGGTTGCCATCATCAACCAATACTTCGATGTTTTGCTGAGCGAGTTCATCGCTCCCGCCCCTTCCGACAAGCTGCGGCAGCGCAACGCCAGCACCGCCGACGGCCTGCCCCTGCAGGGGCTGCAGCTACCCCAGGTTTACAACTTGGCTGCCGAGAAAGTTCCCGTTTTTGCCATGAAGCCGGGGCTGTCCAACGCCGAGAAGGAAGAAGTCATCAAGGCCGCCTACCGGCAGGTGTTTGAGCGGGACATCCGCCGCGCCTACGGCCTCAAGCTTTCCAACCTGGAGTCGAAGGTGAAAAACGGCGAGATCTCCATGAAGGAGTTCATTCGCCGCCTGGGCAAATCGGAGCTCTACCGCAAGCAGTTTTACGAGCCTTACATTAACAGCCGCGTTGTCGAGCTGGCCTTCCGCCACTTCCTGGGCCGGGCCCCTGAAACCCGCGAGGAAGTGCAGACCTACTTCTCCATCATCTCCAGCAAGGGTCTGGCTGGCCTGGTGGACGCCCTGGTGGACAGCCGCGAGTACGGAGACTACTTCGGCGAAGAGACGGTACCCTACCTGCGCAAGCTGGGGGTAGAAGCGCAAACCAGCGCCAACTGGGGGGCCAAATTCGACCTCTACAACTACGCTGCCCCCCGCCGCAAGGTGCCCCAGTTCATTACCCTCTTTGCCCGCTACAACCGGCCTCTGCCGGATCAGCATGCCTATGGCTCCGGCAATGACCCGCTGGAGATCCAATTTGGGGCCATCTTCCCCAAGGAAACCCGTTCCCTCAGCGCCCGCCCTGCTCCCTTCAACAAAGATGTCAAGCGCATCCTCATCCGGCGCGGCTTTGCCCTGACCAACGAGCGCACCAATCCCAGAGCAGCAGGGGATCCCGGCAGCCTTGGCCCGAAGGTTTTCAAGCTCACCCAAACTCCCGGCGATCGCAGCCGGCGGCTGGGGGTGCGGGCGGGGATTGTTGGCAGCGAAGTCTCGACGCAAGCGGTGATCCGCGCCTGCTACCAGCAGGTGTACGGTTACATGCCCTACGAAGGCCAACGGCTAACCCGTTGGGAGATCAAGCTGGAGTCGGGGGAAATTCCTGTCAAAGAGTTTATTCGCCAACTGGCCAAGTCGGATCTCTTCCGCAACAAGTACTGGTCCAGCTTGTATGTCTGCAAAGCCATCGAGTTTATCCACCGCAAGCTGCTGGGCCGACCCACCTACGGGCGCCAGGAGATGAACCGCCTATTTGACATCGCCTCCAAGCAAGGGTTCTACGCCGTCGTGGACGCCATCCTCGACAGCGAGGAGTACCAGCAGGTCTTCGGGGAAGATATCGTGCCCTATGAGCGCTACCTCACCCCCGGCGGTCTGGCGTTGCGGCGGATGCGCCCCGGCTCCACCGACATGGCAGTGACCAAGCCCATTCGCACCGACGACGACATCCCTCTCTTTGTCAAGTTGGGTCAGCCTCGGGATATGCCTTCCGGCGAGCTGGAAATCCAGCGGCGGGCCCAGCAGGGGGTGCCCAAGGTACGCCAAGAGATCCCTGTCTTCAAGCTCACCAGCCTGGCCAACAAAGCGGAAGTCAACAACCTCATCCGCGCCGCCTACCGGCAGGTCTTCGAGCGGGATATGGACATCTACAACATCAGCGCCGAGCTCAGCTCTGCCGAGTCCAAGCTGCGCAACGGCGAGATCACCGTCAAGGAGTTCATCGAGGCCCTGGGGTGTTCCGAGCTGTACCGCTCCGAGTTCTATGCCCCCTATCCCAACACCAAGGTGATCGAGCTGGGCACCAAGCACTTCCTAGGCCGTGCGCCTCTCAACCAGCAGGAGATCCGCAAGTACAACCAGATCTTGGCCACCCAGGGGGTGAAAGCCTTTGTGCGCGCCCTGCTGAACACCCAGGAGTATCGGGATCTCTTCGGCGAGGACACGGTGCCCTATCGCCGCTTCCCCACCTTGCCGGCGGCCAACTTCCCCAACACGCAGGAGCTGTACGGTCGCCTTACCAAGCAAAACCGCGAGCTGGTGGTGCCCAGCTTCAGCCCTGTGGGCAATGACCGCAGCTAGATGGGGCTCTCAACTGCTCTCTTTCTTGTGAGAGAGGGGTCGGGGGTGAGGGGAGAGACGAGTTAGCTCCACAAAGGCAGAGGAGACTGGGCTTCATAGCCCAGATGCCGTAGCGCAGCAGGGGTAACCACTCGACCCCGGGGCGTGCGCTGCAGGTAGCCGATCTGCAGCAGATAAGGCTCATACACTTCTTCAATGGTTTGGGGATCCTCACCCGTCACCGCGGCCATCGTCTCCAAGCCCACTGGCCCTCCACCGAACTGCTCCACCAGCACCGTCAGCAGCTTGCGATCGATCCAATCCAAACCCATGGGATCCACCTGGAACAGCTCCAGAGCGGCTGCTGCCACTTCTCGGCTAATGTGGCCGTCCCCTCGCACCTGGGCGTAATCTCGCACCCGCTTGAACAGGCGGTTGGCAATGCGGGGTGTGCCCCGAGAACGGCGGGCGATCTCTGCAGCCCCTTCTGGATCGGTGGAGACATTCAAGAGGCGAGCCGTGCGCAGCACGATCTGCACCAGCTCGTGAGGCTCGTAAAAGCGCAGCCGTTGCACATGGCCAAAGCGATCCCGCAGGGGAGAAGTGAGGGCACCAATGCGGGTTGTGGCCCCAATGAGGGTAAAGCGTTCCAAGGGCAGAGAGGTGATGCGGGCAGAGCGGCCTTTGCCGATGGTGATATCAAGGCGAAAATCCTCCATCGCCGGGTAGAGCAATTCTTCTGTAACCTTGGGCAGGCGGTGGATCTCGTCAATAAACAGCACATCCCCCCGCTTCAAACGCACCAAATACCCGGCGATATCGCGGGGGCTCTCCAAAGCCGGCGCGGTGGTCATGTAGAACTGGGATCCCATTTCTGCCGCCAGCACTGCTGCCACCGTGGTTTTGCCTAGACCAGGCGGGCCGTAGAACAGCAGGTGATCCAGAGGCTCTTGGCGAGCGCGGGCCGCCGCAATGGCAATGGAGAGCACTTCTTTAAGTTCCGTCTGGCCAATATATTCCGCTAGGGTGCGCGGGCGCAGGGATTCTTCTTGGGCTTCGCCAGGGTGGGCTTGCGGCTGCAACAGGGCAGAGGGATCCGCTCCCCTTTCCCCAGCAAAGCTCAACTCTCTGCCTTCTTTTCTCCAGGCTGAAGACTTTTGCTGCCGCCGCTTGGGGCCCTCAGCGTTCTGGCCTGTATCCCGAGAAGAAATGATTGCCATATCCCTAAGTCACAGAGGCAATGGCCCCAATTTAACTCTAGAAAAGCTCTGGGAAAGATCACCCCAGCAAAGAGAACAAAAAA
>NZ_JANSHS010000030.1:0-11714 GCF_047461695.1 Synechococcus sp. R6-7 | reverse complement strand
AGGGTTTTGGGGGTTAGAGGCATGCTCCTTCGCAACAACTAAGCGTTCTTTACTCCACCAACTACAGCGGTGCAGGCACTCCAGCGGCAGTGAATGCAGCCACTTGGACTGCTCTGACGATTCCCACTCTCTCTACGGGCAGCTTCGTCGACTCCGGCCCGATTTCTCTGGCTGGGATCCAGCCTTCCAACCGTGTTTACATTGCCTTCCGCTATCGCTCTTCTGGTACAGCTTCCGGCTCGGCCACTCGCTGGCAGGTGGATAGTGTCAACATCTCCGGGAACTAGGTGTGGGATCCTAGTGCCAACCTGAGTCTGATTGGCAGTGGCTGGGAAAGTGGATCTGCTTCCTCAGCCGTAACGCTCTCCTATGTGGTCTTGGCCGGGATCCACCGTTGCTCAGCGGGTTTCGAGCAGAGGGATTGACTTTTGGAGCACGGACTAAAGGGAGAGGAGCCGGGGGTGGTTGCCTTTGGCGGCACGGAGCGCTTAAGACACTTCGGGAGAAAAATGGTTGAGGATCCGGGGGGATTGCAATGTCCTCGTCTCAATCGAAATGACCTCATTATGGGATCCCCACCTGGGCGCAGATTTGCCCCTGTCGGTCGAACAACGTCACCGCCAACAGCAGGGATCGACCGGCATACTTTTGCACATAGCCTGCGGCTCGCTCCAGGATTTGGCGAGCCAACTCCTCCATCACGGGTGCTGCCCAGCCAAGGCCATCCAGATAGTGCACCGCTGCCTCTACTGTCCGCAACTCCAACACCTGCCGCGCCTGTTCTGCCGTTCCCCCACGCCGGATCAGGGCTGCCGCCAGAATTTCCAAGCGGGCATCGGCCACGTGGCTGGAAGTGGTGAAGATCCCCCCCGCCAGCTTGATCAGCTTGCCGTGGTAGCCGATCAAATGAATGGACTCCGCCCCCCGCAGCGCCGCTTCCACCAGCAACGGCCCTATCCAATTGGCTACTCGCAGGATCTGGTCTTCCGGGATCCCTTGCCGCAGCGCCACTTGCTGCCCATGGCTGCCCACGCAAAAGGTCAAATGCTTGTGCTGCTCCAGCTTCTGTTGCAGCTCTTGGCGGGCTCGCTCTAAGCTCTCAACACTTGAGGAAGGCTCCACCTCCGCCCGCGTTCCCAACAGGGCCAGCCCTTCCAGCACCCCAAAAGCGGCATTGGAGGTGCGCTCCGCCAGCAGCTTTCCTTCCGGCAAAATGATGCGCACCCGCAGGCGGCAGCCCTCTGGGATCCCGGGCAAAAGATTGATCTCAAACAAACGGCGGGCATAGGCATAAATGGCCGGGCTGCCATCGGTGCGTCGCCCCAGCCCTTCCCCGGCTTCCAAGATCAAGGGGGGATCCTCGGGATCCCTCTCCTCCAACCTCACCCAAGCCCAGACCGGTGTGTCGCGGGTGAGATCCAGGTGGGGGCCGGGATCCGAGCGGGTAATGGCCAGAGCTGTTGTCTTCTCCAAGGCAGCTACCTGCTCCACTGGGATCCGGATCCGAGCCTCAAGGGACCGGGGCTCAGCCTGCACCGCAATCGCCAAGCGCCCCCCTTCCTTCTCCAAAGGGATCCCCAGAAGGTGGTGAAGAGCAGCTCTGGCCGAAGCAACGGCGAAAACCGGCAAGGTGTAGCCCCGCGGTCGGGATCCCTGAACAGCATCCTGCATCTGCAGAGATTTTTGCTTGGGAAATGGGTAACCGGAAAACCAAAATCTCCGGAAAATGCACACCTCAATTGTGGCTTGTGAGAGAACCCAGGAGTTTCGGGGAACACCTCCCGGAAGCAATCGTTAAATGATCTGGGGGAAGAAGAGGGGATCCGAAATTTGCCTTTTTCAATGAAGGTAGTCGAAAACTGGGGCAGCTATGAGCGAAGCAGTGCAGCACTACCTTGAGCGTCTGGAGTCGCAAATACAGGAGCTAAAAGCTGCCATCGAGCGGATGCCCGAGCAGGTGGTGGCTGTTCTCCTGGCTACCCAGGAAGCCAAAAAAAACACCCCCGCCCCCTCCCGTTACAGCGTTCTAATCTCAGACTTGGTGGAAGATGGCAGCCACAACTTCCTGCTGGATGATGAACCTACTGTGGTGAGCAACCGCAGCATGGGGCATGAGCTGGCCCCCGAAGCCCAAATACAGCGCCTGAGTGCCCAGTTAACCGCTGCCTACAACCGCATTGCCGCTCTGGAAGAGCAGCTCTTGGCCCAGCGCTTGCAACACTAAACCAAACCGACAGTCGTCCGGACCGGTCTGGAAAGGCTTCAACGGGGAACAGCAGAGGGCTTGCCTTTGCGTTGCACATCCTGCATCTGGAAGCCGTGTTTGCGCAGCTCTTGATCCAGCACCAGCTCGTTTTCCACGTGATCCACAAACAACACGCCGTTGAGGTGGTCGATTTCGTGCTGGATCACCCGCGCCAGCAAATCGTCCGCTCGAAGGGTGCGGGGCCGCCCCGTTTCATCCTTAAACGAAACCACAATCCCTTCTGGGCGCACGACCTCGCAAAACACCCCCGGAATGCTCAGGCAACCCTCCTGCCCGGCAACGGCCTCGCCAATGTACTCGCGAATCTCCGGGTTGATCAGCACCAGGGGTGGCACCTCCGGCTTATCGGGATAAAGATCCACCACAATCATGCGCTTGGGAATGCCAACCTGCGGAGCCGCCAGACCAATCCCATCAAAGCTGTACATGGTCTGCAGCATGTCCCGGGCAAGCTGGCGGATCTCGTCGTTGACCTGGCTGATGCGCTTGGCCGGCTGCCGCAGCACCTTGTCCCCCATGCGATAAATGCGCAGGGGCGGATGCTTCAGCTTCACTTTGGGAACGGCAACAGAAAGGGTAGCCACCATCTGGCAGATCTCACAGAATAACAGCAGGTATCAGGCCTGGATCCCTATTCTACATTCAGTCCCAGTTGCGCCGAAACCACTGTTGCCTAACTCTCTTCTCCTTTTTGATTTTGAAGAGGGGGTAGGGACCTGTTTGGGATGATCATGGCTCAGGGTTGCCGTCGCCAGCCTCTGGAAGTCGTTGGGCCTGTTGGTCAATTCCCTGCTTAAAGCCCAAGGCCACCAAAATATTGGAGAGGGTGAGAAAAGCCTCTGCCCCTCCATGCAAGGGATCCACGTTGGCCAGGGAAGTGCCGTAGTGAACCTGAGCGTACAGCCCTGCCGGGATGCTGACGGCAACAAATAGCAACAGCAGCCAAAATCCAACCAAGGCCAAACGTGGGATCCGGCGCAGCCGCGACAGGAAGAATAAAAAGACCAGGTAGGGGAACAAAGAAAGGGCAAATAAACTGTTCATCGCCTAGTCGGGATCCCCCTTCTGTGCAGGCTCATCCACCCTTTCAGCCCGCCAAATGCGGTAAGCAGCCCAAGCCAAGGTGCAGTTGCCCAGCAAGGTGAAGCTGGCCTGTGCAGTCACCACCCAGTCTAACTTGGGGTCGTTGTCAAACCAGTGCCAGGTGATTGCGCACATTGCCCCCGACAAAGCGGGCAGCATCGCCCAGCTCAAACTTCGCCATTCGGGCTGGCCCACCCGCTCCCCAAATTGCCACACGAGAACAACAGCAGCGATCCACTCCAAAACACTGGCAACGTGAATCCACCAGGTGGGAAGTGAAAGGGCGTGCATCAGGCGCTGAGGGAATGACGAAGCAGTTGGCGGTAAGTGGCCTCCTGCAACAGCATTTGCTTGTGCAGTTTGACCAAAATGTCTTTGGCCTGCTCGGGGCTCATGCGAGAAACCAAGGTCTCGAAAGCCCGCTGGCGAAATTGCTGCTCCAAAGAGAGCTCTAGCGCTTCATCCATCATTATCACCTCAGGGTGCTCAGGTAGAGAGGTCTGCAAAGAGTTCCAACAGCGCAGATCTGGCCAGGTAGTGCAAGCAGGATAATACATATCTTAACAAATCGCAACAACGTGACAAGATGCCGGATCTCGACGTGCCGGAAGGGAGCTTGGCCGAGGCGAGGGCAGAGAACCTCAACCCAGTGGCAGAAAAAGTACAGGCCCGTCAAGTTGGACAAAGGTGCATTTTGGATGGGGAAGGGGGAAGATTTTCCGGCAGGGATCCCTTTACATCCCGTCATGTTCGGCGATTCGGCAGGGCTCCATGATAGAAGTGAAGTACTCTGGAGCTTTGTTGCCACCCTTGCTGATTGGTGACTTACTTTGCTTGAATTGCCATGACCATTTTTGTGGGGAACCTAAACTATAAAGCCTCAACAGAAGAACTGAAAGCTTTCTTCCAGCAGAGGTGGAACGTTAAGTCGGTTACAATCCCGATAGACCGAGAAACCGGGCAGACACGAGGCTTCGCGTTTGTGGATCTGGCAACTGAAGCTGAGGAGGACGAAGCCATCGAGAGCGCGAACGGGCAGGAATTCATGGGCCGGCCTCTGCGTTTGGATCGAGCCAGGCCCCGCCGCCAAGCCTAAGCAAAGATTGTTCAACCCTGGGTTTGCCATTCTGGACAACCAAAGGACTCCGTCCCGCTAACGCGAACGGCAAGGTTTATCCCAACAGATGGGAGAGCTGCAAAGTCTCCAAGAGCGCCCAAGATGGTAAGGTTGCTACATCTTTCCGACATTCATCTGGGCAGTGGTCTTGCCTACGGCCACATTAACCCAGCTACCGGCCTGAATACCCGTTTGGAAGATTTTGTAGCTTCTTTGCGCTTGTGCATTGACCATGCTCTCAACCAAGCGGTGGATCTGGTGTTGTTTGGGGGCGATGCTTTCCCCGATGCGACACCCCCCCCTCTCCATCAAGAGCTTTTTGCCCAACAGTTTCGCCGCCTGGCCGATGCAGGGATCCCAACCGTCCTGTTGGTGGGCAACCACGATCAGTACGGGCAGGGACAGGGAGGCAACAGCCTGGCTATCTACCGCGCTTTGGGGGTCTCAGGCTTTATTGTGGGGGACAGACTGGAAACTCATCGGATCGAAACTCGCGGTGGCCCGGTGCAGGTGACCACTTTACCTTGGCTGAGTCGCTCTACTCTACTCGCCCAACAGGAAAGCTTGGCGCTTGAAGGGGAAATCCTCGCGCATCAGCTCCTGCAGCGCCTCCGCCTAGCCCTAGAAGGGGAGATCCGCACCCTGCAGCCAGGGATCCCGGCGATTTTGTTGGCTCACGTCATGGTGGAGACAGCCCGCTACGGAGCAGAACGCCATCTTTCGGTGGGCAGAGGATTTACGGTGCCCCTTTCGCTGCTGGCTCGGCCTGCCTATCAATATGTTGCCTTGGGGCATGTACACCGTCACCAGGTGCTGTGTCGGGATCCCTTGATGCTCTATCCCGGCAGCATTGACCGGGTGGATTTTGGCGAAGAAAAAGAAGAAAAAGGCTGTGTGCTGGTGGAAGTCACCCCTACAGGGGCCAGCTATGAATTTTTGCCCCTGCCAACCCGTACCTTTCACACCATTCGCCTGGATCTGAGCGCAGATCCACCCCAGCAGGCGCAGTCCAAGCTGCTGGCCGCCATCGCCAAGGCTCCCGTGGCCGGCTCCATCCTGCGGTTGATCTACCGCATACGGCCCGACCAGCTAGAGTGCATTGATGAGCGGGCTCTGCACAACGCTCTTGCCCCTGCTTTTAGCTACACCATCGCCCCAGAAGTGGTCAGCCCCAGCCGCATCCGTCTGCCGGGATGGGATCCCAGCCGACTTGAGCCCCTGACGGCTCTGGAGCAGTATCTGGCCGACCGCAGCGATCTGGCCCCCTTGCACAACGATTTGCTGGCCGCGGCCCGTCAGTTGTTGGAGGAATATGTGGATCCTTTACAAGACTGGGCCCCCAACTGGGAGGAGCTGGGATCTTCAAGCCTTGCCCCAGTGGAAGAGGAGCAGTTGCCTTTGTTTTGATTGGTTTTGAGATGCTCCCTTTGTCGCCTCAGGGTTCGTAGGGGTGGGGATGGGGGATCCCTGTAGAAGAAATCAGGACAGGAGTGCTTGCCAAAGCTGCGGGCTCCTCAAGCTTCAAGTGATCTAAATCACTTCGAAATGGCAAAAAGCAACACAAACTGGGGATTGGGTTGAAGACGTTGGCAACGACGGCATCAGCTCACTCACAGGGAACTGACTCAGACTGGTAGACCTCACACTGCCAGTCTTTTTTTGTTTGAGGTTTAGGTATTGTGAAGCTGCAGCAAGCAGGGGATCCCTTTCATAATCATTCACAAGATTCTTATCTTTATCTCCATAGAGGTCTGTTATCAAAAGACAAATAACCATCTGTTCTCGGCAAAGGCTACCAATTTGGTAAGTAGCCGTCAAGTGTGCCGAGTGTATAGAAGGTTGGTTCTTGGAGCATTTATTTTCTTGCAACAAGGGGTAATCTGTAGGAACGGCATACCTTGAGGAAGTAGGTTCTATGAACAGCATACTTTGGTTTCTCCTAATCGGAGCCCTAGCAGGTTGGCTGGCAGGAAATATCCGACGCGGCTATGGCTTTGGCTTGATAGGCAACATAATTGTTGGTGTTTGCGGGGCATTTTTTGGAGGATTCCTCTTCGATTTACTTGGCCTGTCGGCTACGGGCTTGTTGGGAAGCTTGTTGATGGCCACGATTGGGGCTTTGGTTTTGTTGGCGTTAATTGGCTTCGTTCGTCGGGCTTGATCTTTAAACTGCTCGCAAGAGTTTGCGTTTTCGTTGCAATCTTGATTGAACATTTACCGGAGAAGGAGAATTTTTATGAGCATTCGTGTTCTTTCGGCAGCGATGATTGGCTTAGCCATCCCCAGCATGGGTCTGTTGACAATGCCATCTGCTTCTGCCCAGCACTTGTTTGATTTGGGAGTGCGCCAACTGCAGCCGGGCACCATCATTCCCGTCCAGAGCTTCAAGGGAGAAGAGCCCCAGTACTTCAGTCCCAACAGCACCCACCCACTTACCCTGCGGGTAGCCCAGGACATCTACAACGGCAGCGGCCAATTGGCGATTCCAGCAGGCAGCGAGGTGCGAGGCAGCTTGCGACCGACTCAGGGAGGGGCCAGGTTCTTCGGCACAGCTTTGATTGCCAATGGGCGACTTTACTCGGTGCAGATGTCTTCTGATTTGATCCACTGATTTGATCCACACTGAGAAAGACCCGCGCCACTATTCTGCCGAAGCGATTGCTCAAGATGCAGCCATTGGTGCTGTGGGGGGTACGGTGCTGGGCTTGCTCACAGGAGGCGTTTCTGCTTTAGGGGTTATTGGCGGAGCTGGAGCCGGAGTGGCGGTGGGCAATATCACGGCACCTCAAGTCGTGGTGTTGCGCCCTAACCAAACGATTAACTTGGCTTTGGACAGTCCGGTGCGTCTGTGATCGACAAATTTTTGATCTGGTTTTGATTTGGTTTGATCTGGAAGCAAAAAGGATCCCGGTTTTAGGCCGGGATCCCTGTTTGGTTTTAGGGATTTTTTCGAGGAACACCACCTTCAGTGCAAGTAGGTGTAGGCCCGCAGATTGTCTTCAAAGTGCTGCTGCAAGGCGCGGGCTTGATCCAGCGTGATCTGCCCTCGCTGCAGGGCGGTCTCGGTGGCGTGGTGGAGGGTCTCCACCAGATCTTCGCTGTTGTACTGCACCCAGCTCAGCACCTCGCCGATGGTGTCCCCCTTGATGACTTGGGAAACGTGGTAGCCGCCGGGGCGGGAGCGAATATGCACCGCGTTGGTATCGCCAAACAGGTTGTGCAGATCTCCGAGAATCTCCTGGTAAGCGCCCCCCAGAAACACCCCCAGCAGGTAGGGATGTCCGTTGGGGTCGTGCAGCGGCAAGACCGAGGTGATCTGCCCATCTTCGCCAAAGAAGCGGTTGATCTTGCCGTCGCTGTCGCAGGTGAGATCGGCCAGGGTGGCCCATTGGCGTGGCTCCTCATCCAGACGATGAATCGGCATGATGGGGAAGACCTGGTCGATGGCCCAGCTATCCGGCAGGGATTGGAATAGAGAGAAATTGCCGTAGTAGATGCTGGCCAGCATCTCGTCCAGATCCAGGAGATCCACTGCCACGGGGTGCCCTGCTTGGTGCTGCTCGTAGGCCAAGGTGCAGATCTTGTCGGAGCAGTTCCAGAACAGCCGCTCCACTTCAGCTCGCTCCTGCAAGCTGAGGGATCCCTCAGTGAACTGGCGCAGGGCGGCCTCCTTCAGCTCCTGACAACGGCGGTAATTGACCACCAGAGTATCGGGCTGGATTTGGTAGTAAAGCTGGTTTAGCTTCTGGATCACCTCCGCATCGGAAGTGAGCTGGGTGGGCATCGGGTAGGGGCTGGCAGCGTTGACATCTTGCACGTCAAACACCAGCACCGACTGGTGGGACATCAGGGCGCGTCCGCTTTCGGTCACCAGTACCGGCGGCTGGATCCCGTGGGGTTCCAGGGCGGTGAGCACGGTCTGCACCACGGTGGCGGCGTAGTCCTCCATGCTGTAGCTCTGGGAAAAAGGATTGGGGGACTGGGATCCGTCGTAATCAACCCCCAAGCCGCCGCCGATATCCAGGTAGCCCATGGGGGCCCCCAGCTTGGTGAGTTCGATGTAGATTTGGCTGGCTTCCCGCACGGCTCGTCCATGCACGCTCACCATCGAGATCTGGGAGCCGATGTGGTAGTGCAACAGGCGTAGACAATGCAGCTTGCCCGCTTCCCGCAGCCGTTCCACCACTTGCAAAATCTCGGTGGCCGTGAGGCCGAACTTAGCCCGATCCCCAGCCGAGGTGCCCCAGCGTCCACTGCCCTGGGCGGAGAGCTTGGCCCGTACCCCCAAGATGGGGTCAATGCCCAGTTGGTCGGCAGCCTGCAGCGCCAGCTCCAGCTCTTGCAGCCGCTCCAAAACGATGATGGGTGTGCGCCCCAGCCGCTGGGCCAAGAGAGCCGTCTCCATAAAATCCCGGTCTTTGTAGCCGTTGCAGATCAGCAAAGCCCCGGGAGTATCCAGCAAAGCTAGGGCAATCAACAGCTCCGGCTTGGATCCCGCCTCCAGGCCAAAGTGGTAGGCACGACCGTGCTTCACCACTTCCTCCACCAGGTGGCGCTGCTGGTTCACCTTAACGGGGTAAACCCCCCGATAGACGTTGGGGTAGCCAAAGCGCTGGATGGCCTGCTGAAAGCTCTCGCAAATCCGCCGCATGCGGTCGGCCACGATCTCGGGAAAGCGAATCAAGAGGGGCAACTGCAGGCCCCGCGCCACCAGATCCATCACCAAGTGGTACAGGTCAATGCCCGGTTCCTGCTGCTGTAAGCCCTGTGGGGTCACCTCCACATGACCGGCGGCGTTGATACGGAAGTAGGGATCCCCCCAACCTGAGATGCGATAGAGCTTTTCGCTGTCTCGCAGTGTCCAGGGAGAACGAGTCAAAGTCGGCATAGTAGTCCCCCAGATACCGAGATGTGAACAGCGCAGGATTTCTGCACAGAATCCACAATATATTGCCTTATTCCAGAATATGTCAAGATTTTTCTGGTGCGGGGGGACTCAGGCCCAAAAACCGCTAAGCCTTGCCAGACAAGGCTTTGGCTTGGGGATCTCTGTGCAACTGCCGCAGAACTCAGCTCGCTCAATCTCTTGTTTGCGCTGTTTTTCTTTGTTTTTCTCTTGAATTCTCCATTTTCTGTCTTTCCTTTCTGGACTTGGGTTGGATCCTGAGTTTTGCTGGGAAGCGTAGCGAGGAATACGGGGATGGCGCAGAGGGAAAGACAGCCACCTGGGGAAAGTGGGCCACGCACGGGATCCCAAGAGCTCTCGCCGGCAACCCTTGACAGGGCCCCGCAGGCAAGACAAGGATCGGGGCGGTGACCTCGGAGAACCTGAACCATGGCTCAACTGCCCCGCTTCCGTCGCCGAGAAGTGTTGCTTTCTTTATTGGCCACCGGCGCTACCTTGAGCGCCTGCCAAAGGGGATCCCGTTCTGACCAACCCAGCGGCAGGGATCCCGTTCCTGCCTCCGGCAGCCAGTCCTCCGACAAAGTTTTGCTGATCAACGGAGCCGGGTCCACCTTTCCGGCTCCTCTTTACTTGCGCTGGTTTTCCGATTACCGCCAGGTGGATCCCAAGGTGGAGATCAATTTCCAACCGGTGGGCAGCGCCGCTGGGATCCGGCAATTTATTGACCAGACAGTGGACTTTGGCGCCAGTGATGTGGCCATGACCGATGCCGAGATCGCCGAGGTGAAGCGGGGTGTGGTCATGATCCCGATGACCGCAGGCAGCATTGCCGTAGGCTACAACCTGCCGGGGATCCCTTCTGGACTCAAGCTGTCTCGACCCGTTTTGGTGAAGATCTTTCGCGGCCAAATCGACCAGTGGCGGGATCCGGAGATCCTGGCCCTGAACCCGGAGCTAACCATTCCCGATCTGCCCATCACCGTCTGCTACCGCTCCGATGGCAGCGGCACCACCGATACCTTTACCCGCCACCTGGCGGCCATCGATCCGGCTTGGGCCTCGGAAGTCGGTGCTGGCATGTCGCTGGAGTGGCCGGTGGGCATTGGGGTGAAAGGCAACGAGGGCATGAGCGCCCAAATGCTTCTCAGCGAAGGGGTGATCGGCTACGTGGAGTCGGTCTATGCCCGCGAGCTGGATCTGTCGGTGGCAGCTCTGGAGAACCGCCGCGGCGAGTTCATTCTCCCCTCCCCGGAAGCCTCGGCCCTGGCCTTGAGCGAAATTGAGCTGCCGGAAAACCTGCGGGCTTTTGTGCCGGATCCCGCTGGCCCTGGAGCGTATCCCATCGTCACCTACACCTGGATCCTGACCTACCGCCGGTACTCGGATCCCGCCATGGCCGCCGCCCTGCAAGCTGTGCTCGGCTGGGCCCTTACCGAAGGACAAGCCCTGGCCGAGGAGATGGGCTACCTGCCCCTGGCCGCAACCGTTGTGAACCGCGGCCTGGAGGCGCTGCAGCTTATCCAGAGCTAGCCTGGCAGCAGTCCCCCAAGAGTTGCCAATAGCTGCCAACCCAGGCCGTACCCCAAGCGGCACCGAAAGCAAGGCTGCTGCAGGTACGGAGATCCGTAACCGGTTTGCCCTTCAGCCCCGAGAAATGGGCGGCATTCTCGCCCTGGCCTCGCCAACCAGCTGGTTAGGATCGACCCAGGAAGTGACCAAGCATCTGCCGGATTTTCACAGATTGGCTGCCCAAGCTACTTCACACAGGCTGGCGGCGGTAACCGAAGCAATGTACTCAAGAAGAGGAGAACAAGGAGCCGATGGGAAAAGTTGTAGGAATTGACCTGGGCACAACCAACTCGGTTGTCGCCGTGATGGAGGGGGGTGTCCCCACCGTCATCGCCAATGCTGAGGGTACTCGCACCACACCCTCGGTGGTCGCCTTCACCAAAGATGGAGAGCGCCTGGTGGGCCAAATGGCCCGCCGCCAAGCGGTGCTCAACCCGGAAAACACGTTCTACTCGGTTAAGCGGTTCATCGGTCGTAGGTACGATGAGCTGAATGCCGACTCCAAGCGGGTCTCCTACCAGGTACGGCGGGATGAGCGGGGCAATGTCAAACTGTACGCACCCCGCCTGAACAAGGAATTTGCGCCGGAAGAGATTTCGGCCATGGTGCTGCGCAAGCTAGCGGATGATGCCAGCCGCTACCTGGGCCAGCCAGTCACCCAAGCGGTGATCACGGTTCCCGCTTACTTTAACGACTCGCAGCGGCAGGCCACCAAAGACGCGGGCCGCATTGCCGGTTTGGAAGTGCTGCGCATCATCAACGAGCCGACAGCA
>NZ_JANSHS010000029.1:0-4262 GCF_047461695.1 Synechococcus sp. R6-7 | reverse complement strand
CCCTTGATTTTGAGCGGGAGGTGCGGCCCTGGCTGGGGAGGAGCACCCTCTTGGCCAGTTTGCCGGAGTGGGGCACCTTGGTTGCCCTGGAAACGCGGGATGCGGCGCTCTCTCAATTTGAGCTGAACCTGTTGTGGGAACGGCAGAGCTTGGCCGGGAGGCCGGTGCAGGTAGACACTTACAAGGGCATTCAGGTGGTGTCTAGCCCGATTCCGGGCCTGCAGGGTTTCTCGGCAGCCGTTTTCGGCGAGCAATACGTGTTGCTGGCGGAGCAGCCTGCTGCCATTCGGGCTGCAATCGATGCTTGGCAGTTGCCGCAGTTGTCTCTGGTGGCTCAGCCTCTGTTTCAGCAGGTCATCCAGCCCTTGCGGGAGGCGCATGTGGGTTGGGCCTTCTGGCAAAATCCAGAGGCGGTTTCTTCAGATGGGCTGACGTTGCAGGCGGTAGGGCTGGGGTTGGGGGTAAACTTCCGCGGCTTGGTGGCCGAAAGTGCTGCCCTCTGGCATGCGCCCGCTGGCTTCTCCTTGCCGGCGGCAGAAGCCTTTCGCCCGCAGATCCTTCAACATCTGCCGGATAAAACCTTGGCGCTGATTTCCGGAGAGAATCTGGTCTCAGTTTGGCAGAGCCTGGGGCAGATCCAGCCCCTAAATTCCCTGGGGTTGCGGGTGGATCCCGGCCAGTGGCTGCAGCGCTTGCAATCTCAGGTGGCGCTGGACTGGCAGCGTCTGTTGCCGGAACGGGGAGAGTTTGCCTTTGCCCTTTTGCCCGGCGACGGGGATCCAGCCTGGCTGTGGGTCGGTAAGCTGCCGGATGAGTCGGTCGCGACAGCGGGACGGAGTCCTTATTTCGACTTGGATGAGCGGGCACGCGCCCAAGGCTGGCAGGTAATCTCTCTGGCAACGAAGCGTGGCACCGCCACCGCCTGGGCCCAACCGACCACTCCTGCGGGGGAGACGGAGTCCTTGCCGTCAGAACCCCCGCCGGTCGCGACAGCGGGACGGAGTCCTCACCGCTCCACCCATCGACCGGAGATCCCCGTGTTGGCAGGGGAGCGGCTGGAAGTCAGCGGGAAGGGAGGATCCCTGCCGTTGCCGGCGGCAGAAGCTCTTCCCCAGTCGCCGTCGGGGATCCCGTTGCCGGCGCAGGTGTATCACGCCGACCGCAAAGGCTATTCCTACCTGGCCTCTTCTTTGGGGGCTCTGGAGACGGCCCTCGCGGATCCCCCCTTGAGTGCAAATCGCGCCTGGCGCAAGTTGGTGGCTTCCCTGCCCCACCGCAATTTGGGCTATGGCTATGGATCCCTGGGGTTGCTCTTGGAAAGCGAGCTGCCCGACCCGGTCGCGTCAGCGGCGCGGAGCGCTAAGGGATCCCGCTGGTCATCCACGCGCTTTGCCTTCGCCACCACAGCCCTAGCGGTTTCTGAAGCTCCCTACCCCGATCGGGGCTGCCAGATTACCCAAATGGGCAAGCTGTTTTGGGAGTGGCATTGAGGGTCAGACTATCCAGGGATCCCGGCAGTTGGCGTGGATGTATTTGGCCAGGTAGACCTGGTTGCCTGTTTCATTCCACTCCACAAAGTCGAAGATTTGGGTGAGCAGCAGCATTCCTCGGCCCGACTCTTCGGTTTCCAAGATGTTATGTTGGCATCGGTGGAGCTTCTCTTGGGGACAAAAGCCGGGCCCTTGATCTCGCACCAGCCATTGGTAAAAGGGCTGCGAGCTGGCGTACTCGATGATCACCTTCTTGTTGGGGTCGAGGCCGTTGCCGTGGCGGACGGCATTGATGATTGCTTCCTGTAGGCCCAAACGTATTTCCGCTCTCCAGGCAGGAGGGACTTTTGAGATCAAGAGATCGAGGACGGGCTGAGTGTAGAGGGTGGAGGGAAAGCTGATAACGCTCCAGGAGCAGTGGGCGGGTTTGAGGGAGAGGGCAATCACGGAGGCAGTCTTCCCTGGGGCACGGCACTCTGACCCCATTCTAGCAATCCCATCGGGGTCAACCCCAGCAGAGGTGCGGCAGGAGCTCGGCAAGGGGACTTTTGCCGTACCATCTTGAGTGGTAAGTCTCTTCGCGGTTTTATGGCGATCAAGGTTGGAAATAAGGTCAAAGTTCGCTCTGTCCAGGATCGCGGACAAGAAAACCTCAGCGCTCTGGTGGGCAAAGAGGCTGTGGTGCTGGCACGGCGTGTGGTCGATGGCAGCGGTGTCGGCTACATTCTGGAGTTTCCCGATCGCTCTCGACATTGGTTTTTCGAGAGTGAACTGGAGGTGCTCTAAGCCCCTGTCTGTGTTCTGTTGTCTAGAGGGTCGGTTGGTGGCTTCTCCTCCTCATTTGACTCGCCGTTTGCTGGCCCGCCAGATGGCCGCGCAGGTGGATGGCCTGACCGTGGAAATGGCTGCTGCTGCTCTGGAGGCTATGCTGGACAGCATTAGCCAATGCCTGGCCCAGGGGGGATCCGTGCGGCTGGCTCGCTTTGGCACGTTCTCGCTGCGCCATCGTCCCGCCCGGCAAACCTATCATCCGCGCACCAAGGCCCCTGTTCACATCCCGGCTGCCGATGTGCCTCATTTTGTTCCCAGCCCTGAGCTGGGGCGTCCAGCTGGGGTTCGGGTGTCCAAGTCTGAGTCCGCGGGATCCGTGTAGGGTAGCTGCAGAATGACCGTCCTGCTGTGGTTTCGCACCGACTTGCGCCTGCTGGATCACCAGCCGCTGACGCGGGCCTGCCAACAGGGATCCCCTTTGATCCCCTTGTATTGCTTGGATCCCCGCCAGTTTGGCCAGACTTCCTTTGTACTCCGCCCCAGAACCGGCCCTTTCCGCGGTCAGTTTTTGCTGGAGAGTTTGGCAGATCTGCGGCAGCAGTTGCGGTCGCGCGGCTCGGATTTGGTGATCCGCCAGGGACAGCCGGAACACGTGATCCCCACCTTGGCACAGGAGTGGGGGGTCGAGGCGGTCTATGCCCATGAAGAGGTGGGCACCGAGGAGAAGGAGGTGGCGGCTGCTGTTGAGCGGGCTTTGCGGTCTCTGGGGATCCCGTTGCAGGTCGATTGGGGCCACACCCTCTACCACCCTGAAGATCTCCCCTTTTGTCTCTCGCAACTGCCGGAGCTGTTCACCCGCTTTCGAAAGCAAGTCGAGGAAAGCACTCCCATCCGGGATCCCTTGCCCATTCCCTCGATCCCCCCCCTGCCATCGGGTTTGGATCCCGGCCCTCTGCCCACCCTGGCCTCGCTGGGGCTATCTTCACCTGCCGGGGATCCACGGGCTCGCTTCACCTACACCGGCGGGAGCACCGCTGCCCATGCCCGCCTGCAAACCTACTTTTGGGATCGGGATCGGCTGCGCATCTACAAAGAAACCCGCAACGGCATGTTGGATCCCGACGATAGCTCCCGGCTTTCTGCTTGGTTGGCCCTGGGCTGCATCTCCCCTCGCACCGTCTATGCCGAGGTCAAGCGTTACGAGCAGGAGCGGGTGCGCAATGAGTCCACCTACTGGCTGGTGTTTGAGCTGCTGTGGCGGGATTATTTTCGGTTTATCTTGGCCAAGCACGGCGCCAAACTGTTCCGTCCTTCTGGGATCCAAGGGATCCCCATCCCTTGGCAGCAGGATTGGCCGCGCTTTCAGGCTTGGTGTCGGGGTGAGACGGGCTACCCCTTGGTGGATGCCAACATGCGGGAGCTGGCGGCTACCGGATTTATGTCCAACCGGGGACGGCAGAATGTGGCCAGCTTTTTGACCAAGAACCTGGGCATCGACTGGCGCATGGGCGCTGAGTGGTTTGAGTCGTTGCTCATCGACTACGACGTGGCCAGCAACTACGGCAATTGGAACTACACCGCCGGCGTAGGGAACGATGCCCGCGGCTTCCGCTACTTCCACATCCCCAAGCAATCTCGCGAGTACGATCCCAAAGGAGACTATCTGCGCCACTGGTTGCCGGAATTGGCCGGGATCCCGGGGGATAAAATCCACGAGCCCTATCGCCTCACTGCTGCCGAGCAGAAGCAATTTGGAGTCCGATTGGGGGTGGACTACCCTCGCCCACTGGTGGATTTGGAGAAGTCTCTCGCGGCCAACCGACGGGTTTACGAAGCTGCCCTGACCTGCCGATAGGCATTGCCTTGTCTGGGGCTTCTTCCCGAGAGGGGGCTGAGGGGATTTTCTGAGGCGCAGTTCCGGCCCAAGAGTGCTATTCTAGTTAAGCGCTGTCCTGGCTCAGTAGCTCAGCGGTAGAGCAGGGGACTCATAAGCCCTTGGTC
>NZ_JANSHS010000028.1:0-10038 GCF_047461695.1 Synechococcus sp. R6-7 | reverse complement strand
TTGCAAGCTACAGTCAGGACTTGGGTCATGCGCCGATTGTACTTCATCAAGGAAGGCCGCATTCCTTCCGGCACTGACCCTGGATAGTGGTGAGTGGGTAGTGACTAGCCACTAGTCACTAGCCACTAATAGAGTGCGGGGCTCCTGCGGGTTCTAGCTGAAAACGGCACGTCCCGGTTGGTTGGCCACCAATCAGGATCTGATCTTGGCCCTGGCTGCTCACCTCTCCACCGCCATTCGGCAGGCGGAATTGCTCCAACAGGTTCAGGAGCTGAACCGCACCCTGGAAGAAAAGGTACAGGCCCGCACCGCCCAACTGGATCGCCAGATACAGGAATTGCAGCGGCTGGATTGCCTGAAAAATGACTTCCTTAGCACGGTGTCCCACGAGCTGCGCACCCCTCTTTCCAACATGAAAATGGCCATCCACCTGCTCAGCGCCGTTCTGCTGCCTGCTCAGGGCGCTGCCCGATCCCCGGATCCGGCCAAGATCTCTCAGTACTTGAAGGTGTTGGACAACGAATGCGAGCGGGAGATCAAACTGGTCGAGGATCTGCTGGAACTGCAGCAGTTAGAGGTGCTCAAGGGACTCCGTCCCGCTAACGCGAACGGTTCACAGCGGCCCTGCTGGTTGGAGCTGCAAGAGTGGTTGCCCCAGATCGCGGAGCCCTTTGCTCAGGAGGCCCATAGCCGCCATCAGCGCTTCAGCCTTGGGATCCCTCCAGGACTGCCTGCCATTTTTACCCTGCCGGGAGTGCTAAAGTCGGTGCTGGCGGAATTGCTGAAAAATGCATGTAAATTCACCCCTGCTGAGCACCTGATCAGCCTTCAGGCCATGTACCATCCCGACCACCTGGAAATCCAAGTCCTCAACACCGGCGTAACCATTCCTCCAGAAGAACAAAAGCGGGTATTCGAGAAGTTCTATCGGGTGCCCAGCGTGGATCCCTGGCGGCAAGGGGGGACAGGGTTGGGGTTGGCCCTCGTGCAGCAGCGGGTAAGCCTGTTGCAAGGAAGCATTCACCTCAACAGCGAGGCCAATCGCACCTGTTTTACTTTGCGGCTGCCTCAGGTTCTCCCTGCCTTTGGCCAAGGCAAGCCAGCTCAGCCTAGGGTGTAGGCGTCGGGGTAGCCGGCTTTGGAGAGTTGGAAGCTTCCCCTTCCTGCAAAACTTCTTGCAAGCGCACACGAACCCGCTGGTTGAGGACGGGATTTTCGTTGGCCAAGGTCATCAATTCGCGGTATTGAAGCACTGTCAGCCCTTGCTCCTCGACAATGCGGCTGGCTTGGGTTTCTGTGCGCTGCATAATTTGCTCGTACTCCTCCTCGTTCTGGGTTTCCCGCAGTTGGGCGCTCGCTTCCCGGATCAGGGGATCCAACTCCAACAGAATCCGCACCAACTGTTCCACCTGGGCATCGGTGACTTGCTCTGGGGTCAGGGCTGGAGATGCCACAGGGCTGGGAGTTGCTGTGGCCGGAGCCCCCCCCGAAGTCGGAGAAGCAGTTGCAGCAGGGCCAGGCGATGGGGTTGCTCCCTGTGCCCAAGCCGGCAGGGATCCCAAGCTGAGTCCCAGACCCATCAGCAACACGAATTTCATCATGCCCAAAACTCCCCAAACCCAGACAAGATAGACCTAAGCCCTTGAGGTGCAGCCAAACCTGAAGCCAGACTAGCAAGATGCCTGAATTCCGTCTAATCGGTTCAACGCAGTCCTGAATGCCCATCAAGCTCATCCCAGCTTGCCGGCACCTGAGGCGGGATCCATCCAATCCCTACGGTACCAGAACTCCTCACTCCAGGGCTCCCAGGATGAACTCGCGAAAGGGCTGTGTGGACATGCTGGGGATCCGCAGTGGATCTCTTGTAGAAACAAGAAGTTGGTTGTACAGTCTTACATGCGCTGTTCAACGGTAGCCCGGCACCGGAGTGCCCCTTTCTCTCCTCGGTTGAGCAGCTCCAGACTTGCAGCATTGGCAATTGACTTAGCACTTCAGCCCAAAGGGGGTTGTCTTGAAGCTGAGCTTAGGTATATGTTCTGTTGAGTATCGTTTTTGTTAATGTTAGGCTAGGGGCCAGATTTGATGCGGATCTCCCACATCGGCATCTGACCTTCTTCGCAGGTGTCAGAGCCCGTGGATCCCCTATCAATATCAGCAGTCAACCTAGCAAACGCCCAATTGCCAGCTCTCTTTGCAGGCGATTGTTGGAGGATTTTGTGTTCGGAGAAAGGTTCCCGATTAGATTTTTTTGGGCGCGTCCATAAGTAACCCTTCAAGGGCTTTGAGGGCGACTGCTGTCTTTATTGCCTTTGTAAAAGATGATAACAAAAATGGGTAAAAGTTATTGCTTTTCTTAAGCAGCGCTGATATATTCTTTGCGGTTGCGGTTGTTCGGTCATCCTTCTACAGGAGGCTTACATTGGTTAGGAGAAGAAAGCGTAAGAGTCGCCGTCGTCTGGAAGGGCGCAAGATTTTAGATCACATTCCTCAATTTAATTTGGACAGTGGTGAGGAGAAGTCTGTAACCGCTGCTCGAAAGTATATTCAGGAGAAGTCTATTCAGCCCCCCGCGCTGATTTTGGTGCGGCGAAATGAGCATACCGTTGATCGGTTTTTTTGGGCGGAGAAGGGGTTGTTCGGCGCGCAATATGTCGAGGAAAACCACTTCCTTTTTCCCAGCCTGCGAGCTTTGCTAGCGGAGGTTGCGGCTGAGAAGCCGGAGAAAAAATCCTCGAAGGTTCTTGCAACTGCCGCTCGCTAGCCTCTGACCAGCTTTTCCTATTAGCAGGAGCTCAGGAAACAGCCCCCCTACCCTGGGGGGTTTGTTGCAGCCGCTCTCAGAAGATCGAAAGAACTGACCTTGTGTACGGGATCCCTCCCCACGGGTTGAGCTCCTGCTGCCTCACTCGCCATACTCGACCTGCTGGCGGCAGCGAGGGAGCCACGCGCTACCCTACAAGGGATCCCGTCGGGAGATGCCGGATGAGCCGACTGCCTCAAACCACTGCCCACATCCAAATTACCCGCCGCTCTTGGCAAGAGGGTGCCATAGAGGGGGAAGTCAATGCCAATGGTTGGGTTTGGCGCTTTTGCTGGCGCTTTCGGGCCGGGGAACTCAGAGTGGAGCCTTCTGTGGGGCGGGCTTTGATTTGCGAGCCCTTGAGCCGCTTTCTGGAAAAATCCGACTATCTGCTGGAACCGGGCAGCAACTACTCGTTTGTGATTCGCAGCAGCTTGTGAACTCTCAATCTGAGCAGATCTGAGCAGAGCTTTTGCCCAGCACCAAAGACCGGGGCTGAGCAATGGAAGGCACCTGCTACGGTGACCCAGAAACCAGGTCTCAAGCCCCGTGGGCGAAGAGTGCCTCCCCTCTCACTCCTGTCGCGCCCAAGCTATTCGCACTTGAAAGAATCCTCGCCCTCTAGGCAGGGGGGTAGTCAATAAAGCTGCAGCAGCCTTTGGTCTTCGGCGGGGGAGGAGGCACATCCAGAGCTGGGTTGCACTCAAAGAAGCCCAGGGGCTTGAGCATAAAGCCGATGTAGCTAACCGGCATCACCGGCCAGTCCTCGGTGCGGGGGAAGTGATTGCAGCCAAAGCTATACCAGAGCACCAGGCGGGTGTTTTCCAGGGAGCGGTTCGCTTGCGTCCATTGCACCAGCCCTTCGCCACCGGGATGTTGGTTGGGGTAGTTCCCTGCTGGGAACTTCTCGCCGGGATGGTAGGGCGTGGCCCAGAGGTGGTGGGCCAGGTATCCTGCCCGTCGGTACAGCCAAGAGTCGGGGTGGGCCAAAAGCTGGACGTTTTCCCCCGGCATCAGTTTGTAGGCCACCGGCTGTCCCAGGCGGTTGTGGCGATTGGGGTTGACAATCTTCCAATAGCGGCCCCGCAAGGGATCCACCGTTTGCTTAGCCTCCTGCTCGGTTTTGAGCAGGGTGGAGCGGGCGCGAAAGGCGTTGCCGTGAGGGTTATCCGGCCCCAGAGGCAGAGGTTCTGCATGCACTTCATAGAGGGAGTTGCACGGCCCATCCACCGCCATATCGAGGCGGACAGTGAAAAAGTGCTGGTGGTTGAGGCCAGACAATTGGGGTGCCACCAAGACGCCGAACTCCGGCTCTTCCCCCGGCAACGTAGCGCAAGTGTTGATAATGCCGGTGAGCTTGGCTTCAAACTCCAGCGTGCCATCCTGGTAGAAGTACCAGAAAAAGCCGTAGTCGTAGTTGCCAATGGTGGTGAAAAAGGAAAGCACCAACCGCCGCGAGCGCCGCACCTGCGCCCGTTCCGTGCGCCAGTCGGTGTGCTTCCAGAGCACCCCAAAGTCCTCCTCGTGCATACAGACGGCATTTTTCAAAAGCATGGGCTCGCCGCTGTTGGTGGGCAACCAGGCATCGAAGTAGTAGATCTCTCCCAAGCAGTCGCAGCCCAGCTGCAGGGAATTGGCCTGCATGCCAATGCCGTATTCCCCCACATCAAAGGCATTTTTGCGACAGTGGGGATCCCGCGGATCCCCGTAGGGCACCACCATCTCTGCTACCGAAGCCCGATAGAGAATGGGGCGAAGGCGGCCTTGATCCTCGTAGCTCACCTGGTGGAGGACGAGCCCCTCTCGCGGGTTAAAGCTGATGCGCAGATCCCACTTCTGCCAGCGGATGTGGTGGCCGTCCACCTGGAAGCTCACCCCTTGGGGCTGAGTGATTTCTAGCGGCTTCAAGTCTTGGCGAAAATCTTTGAAAAACAGCTCGTCGAAGTTACCGGACTCCGGCGGCAAGGGCCACAGACCCCGATCCTCCACCTTGACAACTTGCATGCGGTTGAGGTCAATCCAGGGGTAGAGCCCCTCGATGGGGCGGGCATAGCCGTTGTCGCAAGGGGAAGTACGTAGGAAACAAAAGCCTCGCACCAGCCGCCGCCCTTCTTCTTCCGGGATCCCGAAGTAGCCCACCGTCCAGTAGTCCACCATCACCAAATCCACATCGGCAATCCCCCGCCGCTGCAGAGCCGCCAAAAATTGGGGATCCTCCTTGAGCAGGCGGTCGCAGGCGTACACCTCATCGTCGAGCAGAGGGGGCTGCACGCCCGGAACGAGCTGCCAAGAGCGCACCTGCTGTGTTGACAGAGAGACCACGGCTTCGTAGGTGTTGCCACTGGCCGGATCCAACAGCACCACGAAAGCCTGCCGATCCCACGGCTGCCCCGGCTGCCAAGTTTCCATCCAAGGCCGATCCGGCTCGTGTAGCTGGATGGTTACAAAGCGCCACTGAGAACTGAGGGGCCGTTGCCGGCGCAGGATCTGCACCACCTGCCGCATTTCCTCGGCGCTAAGGGGATCCAAGGGGTGGCCTTGGGACAACGCAGGTTCGCTCGACTGATGCTGTCGATGCAAACTGGGAGAAACTTTACAAACCACAGCAATAACCTTGAATTCTTCGGTTGGAAAATGATTGAGTTGAGCTAGGAAAAAATAGGGAGAAGTCTGCTGAGAAAGGTCAAAGGGATCCCTTCGCTCGCCATGCCGCGGGCCAGCCCATCAACCCAACTCAGAGAATCCAGAAAACCTAACAGCAGGCTAAACAGACTATCCTGTTGCCATCGCCAACATCGGGCAACTTTGCAAGAGATACCCGGGGAAAGGAAAACTTAAGCCAAAGCCCAAGGAAGTGAAGACAACCTCGGCCCTGCTAATTGTCCAGATCTAGCAACCTTCTGTTTCCCCGTCCGCTAACCAAATGAAGAGGGCAACGGCACCTTGAGAAGCCGCGCCAGGGCGAACAGGAAACCGTCAACCCATCGGGAAAATCTGAATACAGGTCTTACTACAGATAAACCCAAACTCGAGAGCAGGAGAAGTTTTCTGTGATTAAACGTCAGGCTTAACGTTGCACAGGAAAGCATAAAAAAGAGAAAACGCTTCACGCAGGCTAAGGGCAGGATCACACCGAGAAAGCTCAACGCAACGTCAACTCTCGCAAGAGCGCAAAGACATCTCGAAGCCTGCCCTGACCCTACCTGCCAGGGGGATCCCACCACTTGGGATCCGAAATGCAACTGACGATACTATAGCAGAGGCACCCCCCTTTCCCACAAGCCCGGCCCAAAGCCTCCCGGTCGCATCAGCAGGGTAGCCTTCTCCCCGTGGGTTTGAAGCCTAGCTCAGGCTGAAGGGTTGGTGTCAAAGAATACATTTCCAAAGTCATTCTGAAGCCATGCTTAAGGTTAGGAATTTCTAGCAATTCGAATAGTAGGATCCCTCACGTCTCCTGAAAATCGTCCACAATGAGGCAGGGCTTGCGGCAAATTAACCGTCTGGTGAGGGAGATGGCTTCAACTCGATACCGCCTGGTGCCGGTGCGGCCAGGAGATGGCAGCTTTTATCCAGAGCATCTCTATTTGGCCTTAGAAGCCACCCAACTGGGCTATTGGCAACTGGATTTGCGCACCTGGGAGTTGAGTGCCTCTCCCCAGTGCAAGGCCAAATACGGGCTGGATCCAAACCAAGGCTTCACCTTAGAAGTGTTTTTGCAGTATGTTCAACCGGAAGATCGCCAAAGGGTGAAAGAAGCTTTGCAGACGGCTGGGCCCAGGGCGGTAGAGGGGGATCCCAACTTTTCGGTGGAATATCGGGTTTACCAGGCCGACGGCCAGATGCGCTGGCAGCTTTCCCAGGGGGTTGTCCTGCTGGGGCCGAAAGGGGATCCCGGCGAGATTGTCGGCGTGACCCTGGACATCAGCGAGCGCAAGCAATTAGAGATCACCTTGGCCGAGCGAGAGCGCCACTATCGCCAGCTCCTGGAAGCCCTGCCCGACATGCTGCTTCGTCTGGATCGCCAGGGCCGATGTCTGGAGTTCAAGCCGCCCAGCCATTTTTCTGTCCCCCATCCCCCTGCCTACTACCTGGGCAAAACTCCTGAAGAGCTGTTTCCTGATACCGGTTGCACCGGTGGGGCGGAACCCATAGCCCAAGCCATTCGCGAGCATCTGGAGCTGGCCTTGGCAACCCGGCAAGCTCAAGAGATCGAATACCCCTGCCCAGAGGGATCCCCTCAGCCCCAATATCGGCAGGCTCGCATCGCCCCCTATGGGGAAGATCAAGTCCTGATGATCATTAGAAACATCACCCCTCGTAAGCAAGCCGAGCTGAAGCTGCAGCGGCAATTGCAGCGAGAAAGGCTGTTCAGCCAGCTCATTCAGGCCATCAACGCCTCGCTCGACTTGCCCACCCTGTTTGATGTGGCAGTCCGGGAAGTGAGGGCAGTGTTACAGGCAGCACGGGTTACCCTTTACCAGTACCTGCCGGCTGAGGCTGTATGGTTAGGTGTTGCCAGCTACGTCCAATCGCCTGATCTGCCCACTGCCCTTCACCTGCACATCTCGGATAGTCCAGACATTGTGGCCATCCAATACTTGAAGCAGCTGCAAGTTTTTCATGTGCCGGATCCCGAGCAAGTTTTGGATCCCTTTGCTATCCATGAAAAGCGAGAATACCACCTGGGCCCTTGGTTGGTGATCCCAGTGGCTTGCCAGGGAAAAGTGTGGGGTGCCCTGTCCCTGCGGCGCCTGACCTCAGATCCGGATTGGCAAACCGACGAGATCGAGCTGGCCAAGGCCATCGGGGAGCACCTGGCAGTGGCCATTCAGCAGGCAGAGCTTTATCAAAAGCTGCAACAGACCAACGCAGAGCTCGAACAAGCTTACAACGACGAAGCGCTACTCCAGCTCATCACCGAAGAAATTCGCTCCACTTTGGATGAACAAAAAATCTTGGAAACGGTGGCCCGAGAATTGGCCCTCAGCTTGAACCTATCCAATTGCGCCATTGCCCTGTATGACCCAGAGCGGCAGGTCAGCGTTTTGGCGGTGGACTATTTGGCCGGAGAAGGGATCCGGCGCTTCCCCCTGGAGGTTTCGTTTGCGGATTTCGCCCATGTGCTTCGTCAGCTCCAGCGCGGACAGCTCTGCCAATTGAGCAACTTCCATCACCCCTGCTGGCCCAACCACGACCGCTACACCCTGATCATCGCTCCCATTTGCGACAAAAGGGATCTGGCAGGGCAAGACGAGGAACTGCTTGTTTTGGGGAATATTTGTGGATCCCGTCCACCGGGGCAGATATTTACCGAGCGGGAACAACGGCTTATCCAACGGGTAGCCGGCCAATGCGCCCTTGCCATTCGCCAAGCACGTCTTTATCAAACGATCCAGCGTCAGGTGCAACAGTTGCAGGAGCTCAACCAACTCAAAGATGAGTTTCTGCACATGGTCTCCCACGAAATGCGCACACCTCTCACCAACATGAAGCTGGCCATTGGGTTTTTATCCAAAGCCAACCTAACCGAGCGGGAAAGGCGCTACTTTCAAATTTTGGAGATGGAGACCAACCGCGAGCTGGAGTTAATCAACGACCTGTTGGAATTGCAAGCCCTCGAATCCGGAAACAAAGTCCTCAGACTTACCTGTTTATCTCCCCAGGAATGGATCCCCAATCTTGCCGAGCCCTTCCGGCTGCGGGCTGCGCAGCAAGGCCAACAGTTCCAGGTGGAATGGGATCCCGACCTTTGGCCCCTCTGCACGGATGAGAGCCTCTTGTCGCGGGTGGTCAGCGAGCTTTTAAACAATGCGTGTAAGTACACCCCCACTGGGGAAAGCATCTATTTAAGTGTGAGCCAGGCTAACTCCAATGGCCGTCCCGGCTGGCTGATCACGGTGCGCAATACAGGGGCGGAAATTCCTGCAGAAGCGTTGCCCCGCCTTTTTGAAAAGTTCTATCGCCTCCCCCAGTTGGATTGCCGCAACGCCGGGGGAACGGGCTTGGGTCTGTCTCTGGCTCAAAAAGCAGTGGAGCTGCTGCAGGGATCCCTGCGGGTAGAAAGCCACTCTCGGCAGGTGATGGTTCAGATGTGGTGCCCCCATCAGGGCAGCTTGTCGGAAACCCCAAGCAAGGCTTAGAGGGCAAGGCCAGCGCCTTGCGCAGGACTCGAACCTGCAACCATCGACTTAGAAGGTCGGTGCTCTATCCTTTGAGCTAGCAAGGCCGAAGAAAAGGGTGCAGAGCCATTATATCCCCGACCCAGTTCCCATTCCCTGACCCCGACCAACCTGCCTCTGACCTTGAGTTCTGCATTGTTGCTTGGGCAAATTGCGCGGTTTGACTTGGGGAGCCAGGGCGGGATCCCTTCACCGTGGGAATGTTGGTTTTCGCTCAGGATATGAACGTCAAAGAGATCGTCTGCCAAGCTCTTGGAACGGGACGTCTGGGCGTCTCTCAGGAAACTTGACTGTACGGATAAGGAAGACTTGCAGACGGCAGATGCTTTGAGCAGATGCTTTGATCAGTGCCTTTTTGGATGGCGCTGTGCAGCGGGAGAGCCACAACTGGGCTCCCTGTGCATCGATCCCTTAAAATGGGCGAGCCGAAAGCAGAAAAGTACTCGTTTGAGTTCGAGGATCCCATGCAACCGAGCTATTGCGTCGGAGATAAGTCCAAAATGGGTGTTGAGGTGTCGAAAATTGGGATCCCCATGCCCTTGCTCCCTGATCCTGGCTCAGCTGCGGAAAAGAAAGCTGCCTCTGGCACTCAAGCTCTGTCTCCGGCAGCCAAGCGCCTGTTGCGCCTCTACCACGGCGGTAGCTTCATCTTTCTGGGCCTGTTGTGGCTGGTGGTCGGGATCCCTAGCCTTTGGGCTCTGCGAGCGGATATAGCCCGCCTGTGGGATTACTTTACTTGGACGGGCCTGCGATATGCCTTGTTTCACCGCCCAGGATGGCCGACTTTGGGGTTGTTGCTCTGTGTCAGCTTCACGATGGGGATCCTGATCGCCCAAAGCCGCTATGAGCTGTTCGGCCTGTATCCGGTGGAGCGTCTCATGCTGGAGCAGCAATCCCGCTGGATCCTATCCTTGCCGGTGTGGCATCCGCTGCGGCGCTGGTTGGTGCGCAGGTTGGATACTCAAGATTAGGTTTTGGCTGCTACTTGGGATCCCTGCCGGCACCGAGGCAAAATCTCGTTTGCGTGCGGGTAAACTACCCGACTCCGACCGCTAAAGC
>NZ_JANSHS010000027.1:0-5281 GCF_047461695.1 Synechococcus sp. R6-7 | reverse complement strand
CCCTGTGCTCACCGAGGGGGGCCTCATCCGAGCCGGCGTGGATCCCGAGCTGGACAGGCTGCGGCAGCAGGTGGAGCAAGACCGCCAGTGGGTTGCCCAGTTGGAAAAAAGCGAGCGCGACCGCACTGGGATCCCCACTCTCAAGGTGGGCTTCAACAAGGCCTTCGGCTACTACCTCAGCATCAGCCGCGCCAAGGCCCACCAAGTCCCCAAAGAGTACATCCGCAAGCAAACCCTGACCAACGAAGAGCGGTTCATTACCCCCGAGCTCAAAGAAAAAGAGGCCCGCATCCTCACAGCCCAAACCGACATCAACCAGCGGGAATACGAGCTGTTTGTGCAGTTGCGCCAAGAGGCAGGATCCCGGGCCGAAGCCATCCGCCAAGTGGCCCAGACCCTGGCTGCCGTCGATGCTCTGTTTGGCCTGGCGGAAGTGGCAGTGCAGCAGGGATACACCCGTCCCGTAATCACCGAAGACCGCCGGCTGATCATCGAGGAGGGTCGCCACCCGGTGGTGGAAAAATCCCTGCCCCAGGGCCTCTTCGTGCCCAATTCGGTGCAACTGGGATCCCCCCACGGCCCCGATTTGATCGTCCTCACCGGGCCCAACATGTCCGGCAAGTCCACTTACCTGCGGCAAATTGGGCTCATCCAAATCCTGGCCCAGATGGGCAGCTTTGTCCCCGCGCGGCGGGCAGAGTTGGGCCTCTGCGACCGCGTATTTACCCGCATTGGCGCTGTCGATGACCTGGCCACGGGACAGTCCACCTTCATGGTGGAGATGAACGAGACGGCCAACATCCTCAACCACGCCGGCGAGCGATCCCTGGTGCTTTTGGACGAGATTGGCCGCGGCACTGCTACCTTTGATGGCCTCTCCATTGCCTGGGCGGTGGCAGAGTACCTGGCTACCCAAGTGCGGGCCCGTACTGTCTTTGCCACCCACTACCACGAGCTCAACCAACTGGAGACCTTGCTGCCCAACGTGGCCAACTTTCAGGTGGTGGTCAAGGAATTGCAAGATCGCATCATCTTCTTGCACCAGGTACAGCCTGGGGGGGCAGATCGCTCCTATGGCATCGAGGTGGGGCGCATGGCTGGCCTGCCGCAGCCGGTAATCCAGCGGGCCGAACAGGTGCTGGCCCTAGTGGAAAAACACAGCCGCATCGGCCTGGGCCTGCGCAACCAAGGAAAAAGCCAACCTGCCCAGAAGAACTCCAAAAAAGAGCCCGCTCCCAATCGCAGCCCCGATTCCGCCGTTGGGGATCAACTGTCTTTGATCCCAGCGCCTCTCTTTCCCGATTGGCCTTAGGCTCCCCTACCCCTGTCGGGATCCCGTTCTTGCAACCCCAGGGCTGCAGCCAGCCCATCCAGCTCATCCCGATGCCCCTCCACCCACAGGTGGGATCCAGAAGCCGTTGGCGTTCGTTCCCAGGACGAGAGCGGGACAGAGTCCTCGTCGGCTTCCTGCAGTTTCAGGCGGATTTGCTCCGGGCGTTGGTTGCGCCGCCAGTAGTACCAACCCGCCCAGGGGGAGGCCAGCACCACCATCCAGGGCCAAGCGCCCCACCCCGGCTCAAGGGTCTGCAGCACCAAGACCAAACAGGCCAGCCCCGCCCCCGCCAGTCCCGTTAAAAAAAAGGTCAGCCCCACGCTAGCCTGACCCTGCCCTGCAAAGGTGGCGATCCCCTCGGCATCGGCGGACTGGAGACGATAGCCACGCCTTTCCAAGTGCTCCCGTAGAGCGGATCCCATTTCTTCCAGGCTGCGACTGCTAAAGTAGAGGCGACTCTCCACGCGATCCTTGCCCGCAGCTCGCAGAAAAAAGAATAGACCGATGGCCAATAGAGTCGTCAACGCCAAGGTTGAAACCTTTTCCCCCGTCAGCGGGGCTATGGCCAACCCAAGTGCCTGAGCAGAGCCCAGTCCGCCCAGAGGAAGGGGGTTGACCTGTTCGGGGAGTCTGGCTCCCCCACAGCTGGGTGGGATAGGTGAATGGGAACAGTTCATCGAATAGAATCGAATAGATTGGAATAGGCAAAGCAATTTACACGCTACCTTTGAAGTTTAGACCCTCTAGGATGGATGGGTTACTTCCCCCAAGGACGACCTGCCGGGTTTACCCTGAGGGCAATACGCTTTTTCGCAGTGGCGGTGACGGTTGAACTGGGGGGATCCTACGCTGGATCTCATGCCTCTGAGATGAGAAATGCAACTATAATTAAGTTATGATAAGGGACTCACGCTCTACCCGTTGCGTGATCCCTTCACTGCCACGTTAGCCTTTCTCTGTGGGGTATGGGCAGGAGGTCGGGTTGAGGAAGAGGTCAATGTGTGATTTTCCTCCGAATGCCGCAAGGCGTTGAGCAAAGGGGAACACTTAAGCTTAACCCGCTCCACATCGTTTACTATCCCTCTCTCAGCCCACCGGACTGTCCACCCCTGTCGCTACATCAGCAACACCCTACATGTCTAACTACGAACCTGAACTCAACGACATTTTGTTGGATGGCCCCGCCGATCTCCTCGATGCTGCCGAAGAAGCAGAGGTGGATCTGGCCGATGGCGAGTTTCTGGAAGAGGAGCCAACCCGCCGCTCCACCGATCTGGTGCGCCTCTATTTACAAGAGATCGGTCGTGTTCCTCTGTTGGGGCGCGATGAAGAGGTGGCCCTGGCCCAAAAAGTCCAAGACTACATGAAGCTCTTGGATTTGCGTCTGCGTTTGCAGAAAGAGTTGGGACGGGATCCCACTCTTGCGGAATGGGTGGCCAAGGCCAACCAGTACCCCGAGTGGGCGCAACTGACCCCTGAAAAGCTGCAGCAGATTCAGCGGATTGGCAAGCGTGCCAAAGAGCACATGATCAAGGCCAACCTGCGCCTGGTGGTGTCGGTGGCGAAAAAGTACCAAAACCGCGGCTTGGAGCTGTTGGATCTGATCCAAGAGGGTACGCTGGGCCTGGAGCGGGCGGTGGAAAAGTTCGACCCAAAAAAGGGCTACCGCTTCAGCACCTACGCCTACTGGTGGATCCGGCAGGGCATTACCCGTGCCATTGCCACCCAAAGCCGTACCATTCGCCTGCCCGTCCACATCACCGAGAAGCTGAACAAGATCAAAAAAGCGCAGCGCAAGCTCTCCCAGGAAAAGGGCCGTACTCCCACCATCGAAGACATCGCCTCCGAGTTGGAGATGACGCCGCCTCAAGTACGCGAGCTGTTGGTACGGGTGCCCCGCTCGGTTTCTCTGGAAACCAAGGTGGGCAAAGACAAGGACACCGAACTGGGGGATTTGCTGGAAACTGACGACATTTCTCCAGAAGAGACCATGATGCGGGAAGCCCTGCATCGCGATCTACAGCAGTTGCTCTCGGATCTGACCAGCCGCGAGCGGGATGTGATCCGCATGCGTTTCGGCTTGGGGGATGGGCGCACCTATTCGCTGGCGGAAATCGGTCGCGCCTTGGATCTGTCGCGAGAGCGGGTGCGGCAAATTGAGGCCAAAGCCCTGCAGAAGCTGCGTCAGCCGAAGCGGCGCAACCGCGTGCGAGATTACCTGGAAGCTATCAGCTAGTTCCGGCTTGCCCACTGGCTCCCCCGGCGTCCTACCCGTTTCCGCAGTCGGGCTGCTGCCCACTCCACTTCTGGGATCCGCAGGTAGAGAGCTCCGGCGGCGAACAAGCTTAGACCTAAACCCGCGGCCAGCCCGGCCCAAATGATGGCGGTGAGCAGGGGAGACCCCACAATCTCGTAGGAGCGCAGTTGGGTCCACAGCCAATGGCTCAGTCCCCCGGCCAAGACGGTGATCCCCAGCAACGGCAGCAGGGCTTGTCCCATCTCCCGCCAAGGGATCCCTGGCAGGTGCTGGTGGAGGCGGATCCCCAGTCCGATCACGGCTATCAGGTTGACGCCGGCGGTGGCCAGGGCAATGCCCGGCGCTCCAAAAGCCGGCAAAAATAGAAAGTCCAGTAGGGCATTCAGGCCAATGGCCATGCTGCTGATGCGCAGAGGCGTAGCCCCATCCTCCAGGGCATAGAAGATCCGCACCAGCACATCCCGCAGCAGGTAACCGGTCATCCCCAGACCATAGGCCATGAGTAGGGCTGCCACCTCTTGTGTCACCTCCGGCGTAAAGCGCCCCCGCTGGTAGGCCACTTGGACAATGGGCTCGGCCAAAGCCACCAACAGCATCGACAGGGGCAGGGTCACAATTGCCGTAAGCATCAGCCCTTGGCGGATACGCTGGCGCAGCTCCGGCCAACGGGATCCATCCCCTGCCAACTGGGCATAGAGAGGCATCAAGGGCACCAGCACCATGTTGGAGAGGATCCCCAGCGGCGTTTGTACCAGAAGCTGGGCATATCCCAAGTTGCCGATGGTGCGATCCCCAGGTACGAAAGAGGCAAAAAACAGATCCACATAAACATTGATGTGGATCATCCCGGAGGAGATCACCGCCGGCAACATCAGCAAGCCCACCGCCCGTACCTGCGGGGATCCCCACTCAAAGCGCAGGCGCGGTCGCCCCAGCCCTAACCGCATCTGGAGCGGAACTTGGGCCAACCATTGGGCAATGGCCCCGATGAGCACGCCCCAGGCCAGCAAAGTTGGGATCCCCGTCCATCCCAGCGTGACCAGGATCCCGATCACCGCCAAGCTGGAGATCAGCGGGCTAAGGGCAGGCAAGGCGTAGTGTTCGGCAGCATTCAGCGCTCCAAAGCCGATGCCAATCCACCCCGAGAGCAAGGCCAAAGGGGCCATGATCCGCAGTTGCGCAGCGGCCAAAGCATGGACTTCGGGGCTGGCTCCCGGCGCATTCAGGCGCACCACCCAGTCCGCTCCCCACCAAAGGCCCAAGCTGACCAGCAGGAGCAGGCAGCCTACCAAGGTGGAAATGGATTCCAGCCAGGCAGCCGCATCCTCCCTGTCCCGATCCCGCTGCTTTTTGAGGACACTGACGATGGCGCTATGAAAAGGGCCGTTGATCCCTCCCAGCAGAATCAACAGAAAACCGGGCAGGATGTAGGCTACCCCGAAGGCGCTGTACTCCGGCCCCGAGCCATACACTGCTGCAATCAAAGCTTGGCGAATAAAGCCTATGCCCTTACTGAGCAAGGTCGCCCCGGCCACCAAGCCCGCCACCGACATCAACGAACGGGATGGCCCTGCTGAAGGAGATCCCCCAGGGATCTCTTCCTGAGTGGCAGACTCCTCCATTACCTTGTGTCCTGCACCCCAACCACTGCCTCAACAACAAAGTAAACTACCCGACTCCGACCGCTAAGC
>NZ_JANSHS010000026.1:0-15539 GCF_047461695.1 Synechococcus sp. R6-7 | reverse complement strand
CTCCCCCCAAAGCGGCTTTGCACCAGGATCCCCCCCAGCTTGAGCAGAGAATCCGGGCGCTGCTCGTCCACCACCACCAAATCGTTGGGCCATTTCAGCCGCAGCGGGATCCCAAGGTTTTGCCGTAAGCAGCCCGCAATGCCCCAGCCCAAGGCCAGGGTCAGTTCCAGCAGCGAGTGATGCAAGGGCGGGGATCCCAGCCAAACGGACAGGTACAGCCCCCCCGGCTGCGAGTGCCACACTCGCCCATGTTGACCTTGCCCGGCCCGCTGGCGGGTGCTGACCAAAACTGTGCCCACCGGCAGCGGCTGTGGGAAGCGACGCCCCCAATCCAAGAGCAGCCGATTGGTGGAGTCGGTCACCGCCACCTGCAGGAGATAGCGGCCCCACCGGCCCGTTCGGGATCCCAGCCGCGAGGGGGAAAGCATCTCCGTCCGGGATCAGCTCAACACAATATCTTCCGCCGGACGCTGGGCCAGCCGCTTGAGGTTTTGGTAGCGCAACATGTCCAGCAGATCATTGCCCGAGCGCCCCTCCAGACGGGCCTCCACATGCAGCGCCTGCCCTAGGGCCTCCACCGCCTGCAGCCGCGGGATCCCGCGCAACACCAGGCGATCCACCGCATAGGCGTCAGCAGCCAACAGACGACGGTCATTGGTTTGGTCGCGGCGCAACTGCCAGAGGGCCAAGCCACTCAAACCACCCGAAACGGTTGCTCCCACGGGATCCTGTTGTACGGCCTCGAAGATCAAGCTCAACCCCCCCAGAGCTGCTATGGCCAGGTAAAAGTCGATCTGCCGCGACACCGCCCGACTGTAGTAGCCCACCTTGTGCAGGAACAGCCCCGCCCGCTGCAGGGGGGTAAATTGCCGCCACTCGTAGGGCTTGATGAACAGCCGCATCTGCCGTTCCCAGGGCATTTGCCGACGGCCTTTGATCACCACCGTTTGCCGTTCCGAGGCGGGCAAGATCTTCACACTCTCCCGCATACTGGCTGGCAGCAGATCCAACAGGCGCTCAATCTCCGCCTGATCCAGAACGTAGTTTTCGTAGCCGTAGTATTCCGAGTTCATGCCGGGCCTGCTCCTCAGCTTAGTCCCATCGCCTGACGCATCTCTCGCACCGCCCGATCCAGCCCCACCAGCACCGCTCGACTGATAATGCTGTGGCCAATGTTCAGCTCCTCCATGCCAGGGATCCGCGCCACTGGGCCGACATTCCAGTAGGTAAGACCATGTCCCGCATTCACCCGCAAGCCCAGCTGAAGAGCCTGTTGGCTGGCCTTTTCCAGGTGGTCAAGTTCCACCTGCCGCTGAGCTGCGGATGAGGCTTCTGCATAGCGCCCCGTGTGGAGCTCCACCCAGCGGGCTCCCACTTGGGCAGCAGCGGCAATTTGGGTCGGATCTGGGTCGATAAACAAGCTGACGGGAATGCCGGATCCCTGCAGTTGGCCGACCACATCCCTGAGGCGCGACACCTGCCCCGCCACATCCAACCCACCTTCGGTGGTGATTTCCTCCCGCCGCTCGGGAACCAAAGTGACGTAGTCGGGCTTGACCTCCAGGGCAATCGCCACCATCTCCTCGGTGGCTGCCATCTCCAGGTTGAGGTGGGTGCGCACGGTTTGCCGCAGCAGCCGCACATCCCGATCTTGAATGTGACGGCGATCCTCGCGCAAGTGCACCGTAATGCCATCTGCCCCCGCCAGCTCGGCAATCACCGCTGCCGCTACCGGATCTGGCTCCACCGTGCGGCGTGCCTGTCGAAGGGTGGCAATGTGGTCGATGTTAACTCCAAGACTTAACAAGGCTTTACTGCTTTGGGTGTAGAGGAGAATACCCCTAGTATTACATTATTCAATTTACGCCGGTCAGATGAGCCAGGATGCCATGGGCCTCAGGCCGCGAGGGTGTAGGCTTTACTCTATGATCAGGTAGCGACGTCTCGCCTGTGCGGGATCCACTCCGGGCTTGCCATGACTGATCCAGATGCCTCTCTGGCGGTGGGACAACACTCCATTGTTGACCGGGCGCGAGTGCCGGCCTTAATTGCCCAGTACTTGCCGGTGGAGATCTGCATTTACTACCAAGTCGTCCCCTTGGCCCTGGATACCGACAGCCTCATCTTGGGCATGGTGGATCCCCAGGATTTGGCGGCGTTGGACTATGTGAGCAAAATGCTGGCCTATTCCCAGATTTCCGTCCAGCCAATCCCTCTCACCGCTCAGCAGCAGCAGGATTTAATTGCCTACTACTTCAGCCATCCCCCCGACCCGGCAGAGGTGGAGCGGCTGCGCCTCCAGGCCCAAGCCAACCGGGTGACTCGGGAGGTTCCTGCTCCCGTGTCGGGGCCACCCACGCAGTTGAGGCCAACCCAGCCTCCGTCCGCCCGACCAACCGCTCCGCCCGTACCCGCCGACGAATCGGAAGAGACAGTGCAGCAGTTGCTCAACTCGATGCTGCGGCGGGCTTTGGATGAGAAAGCCGAGCAAATTTTCGTGGAGCCTCAAGAGGGGCCTTCTTGTCGAGTGCGCTACCGCCAGCAGGGGATTTTGCGGGATCTGTTCAAAGATCTCTCCGAGTCCATACGAGCGAAGTTGATCACCGCCATGAAGCGGATGATGGCGCTGGATCCGGAGTTGATCGGGGAGCCGCAGCAGGCAGAGGTGGAGCGGATGTACCGGGGGGAGCCACTGGTGTTGCAGTTGCGCATCATACCGCAGCGCTCCAAAAGTGGCCAGACTGCCGCCTCTAGAGAAGGGGCCATCTTGAGCATCCTGCGAGGGGAAGCTCTCCAGAAATATCAACAAGGCCAGAATAACCTCCGCGTCTCTGAGACCCTAGCTTTGGCCCAACAGACCTATCAACTGCTGCAACAATTGCAAAGTGCTCTCAGCAACACAGTTGACAAGCTTAAGCAGTACCCCAGTCCGCCGCGGAGCGACTGGCCCCTGATGACGGAGGTGTTGGCAGCTATTCAAGCCCAAGCCCAGATGATCGCCATCCACCAGCAGGACTGGGAAAAACTCAATTCCGGCAGTTGACCCCCCAAAACCAGCCCCGAGCAACATCCCTTCAACGGGATCCCTCCCGCAGCAGCACCAAAATCACTCCGGCAATGATGCTGATGGTGGCACCGGCAATCAGGCTGGTGGCCAGACGTTCCAGCCGTTCCCCGATGGTTTGTGAGGTGTCGAACTTAAAAGTGAGCTTTTCGACATCACCTGAGAGCTTTTCGACATCGCCCGAGAGCTTTTCAACCCGCTCCGAGAGTTTTTCGCTATCCCCTGAGAGCCGATCGATCCGCCTCAAAACTTCCTCTTGTTGTTGGGTGAGACGAGCTATTGCTTGGCTATTGGCCTCGACCAGGCGCTCGACTCGCTCTAGGCGCTCTTCTGTTGAAATCGTCATAGGGGCTAACAGTCGCGAGTACGGTACACCAGAATACCCATCCTATGCTACTGCCGGCTATTCGTCTCTCCGGCAGGGGTTTAATGGGAGGGCATCCCATTCTGCTGCCCTGGATTGGGTGCGGTAATCTTGAGATCGTGAAGTCTTGTTCGTTAGCTTCCATGCCGTCAAAAGATCCAACTCCTCTGCCCAAGCCCCAGTCGCCATCAGGGGCAACCCCTGCCAGCTCGGGATCCCGCAGCTGGTGGCAGGCGCAACGGGAAAACCTTCTGACGGTGGTGCTGGCTCTGTTGCTGGCCTTCGGCATTCGCACCTTTGTGGCAGAGGCGCGTTGGATCCCCTCCGATTCGATGCTGCCCACTCTGGAAGAAGGGGATCGGCTGGTGGTGGAAAAGGTCAGCTACCGCTTTGGTTCGCCCAGACGAGGCGATATTATTGTTTTCAACCCTCCCGCCAAACTGAAATTCGACGGGGCCTACATCAAGCGGGTGATCGGCCTGCCGGGAGATCGCATTCGCATCGCCAACGGTGAGGTCATCATCAACGGGATCCCGCTGCGGGAAGACTACATCTATGCCCCCCCCGACTATTCTTGCCCTGGCGAGCGCTGTCCTGGAGTTCCCAATCAGGGATCCGAATTCGTGGTTCCTCCCCGCTCCTATTTTGTGATGGGGGATAACCGCAACGACAGCCAAGACTCCCATGTGTGGGGTTTCTTGCCGGAAGAAAACATCATCGGCAACACCATTTTTCGCTTTTGGCCCCCAAATCGCCTACACTTTTTCGCCCCGCCAGAATATCCTGAGCTTCTTCCAGAGGCCCAAGTGTTGGGCAACACAGCCCGGTAGAAAGCCAGCTTGACCCTGTCGGGACTGCTCAGTGCAGCCGCTCCAGCACATAGTCCACCATCTGAAACAAAGCACGACGCGCCGCAGAGTCCGGCAGGCTATACAGCGCTTCGGCAGCCCGCTGGGCGTAGTCGCGGGCCAACTGACGAGAGCGTGGGATCCCTTCGCTTTGATACACCCACTCCAGGGCCTGCTTCAGGTCTTGCGGGTTGGACAGCTCCCTGAGAATGAGCTCTCGCATCTGGGGAAATTCCTCTAGGGCAAACAGAACGGGTGCAGTGAGGTTGCCCTGGATGAGGTCGGATCCCACAGGCTTGCCAAGCGTCTCTGCCGAAGCGGTGAAATCCAGCAGATCGTCGACAATCTGAAAAGCAATGCCCAGATCCCGCCCAAAATCGAACAGGCGATCCGCCACTTCCTCGCTAACCCCGCTCAGCAGGCCAGCAGCCTTGGAACTGCCGGACATGAGGGAGGCCGTTTTGTAGAAGCTCTTGGCCAGGTAGTCTTCCATCGACACATCCGGGTCGAAGCGGGTGAGGCTCTGGCGCACCTCTCCCTCCGGCAAATCCATGATTACTTTGGAAAGGAGCTTCACTACCTCCAGGTTGTCCAGATTGGCCAAGTACCAAGCAGCTTGGCCGAAGAGGTAATCCCCCGCCAGCACGGCTATCCGATTGTCGAAGAGGGTATTCACCGTATCGATGCCCCGTCGCACGTCGGCAGCGTCGATGACATCGTCGTGAACCAAGCTGGCCGTGTGGATCATCTCGGTGATCTCTGCCAAGCGCCAATGACGGGGAGTGATCTCTCCATCTGGAGTGGTGGCGCGGGCGATGAGGAGCACAATGGCTGGCCGGATCCCTTTCCCCCCCGCCGAAAACAGATGTTCGGCAGCCATGGCCAGAATGGGGTGCTTGGCACTCACCAACCGCGTCAGGTTCTGGCGTAAACGCTCCAGATCCGCTTCTACAGGGCCAAAGGGGGAGAGCACAGAGGTCATGGAGCCAAAGTATGAGAGGTTTTACAAAATTTCACATCTTTTCCTATTGTAGAGTACCCCATCGTTCCCGGGGAAAACCAGGCAGTATCATGCAAGCAGTCTTTTGCCCTTCTCATGTCGGATCCCGTTCCCCCACTTCGATCTCATTCCGTTCCGCCGCTCCCTTCAGAACCCGATTGGGAGGAGGAGTGGGAGCTGGCGCTGGAAAAGCCGCCGCTGTCTGGGCGGGCCCAGCCTCACCATCATGATCCCCAGTCTCGGCGCAAGTTGACCAACCGCTTGGCTCGCATCGAAGGGCATGTGCGTGGGATCCGCTCCATGATCGAGCAGGATCAGCCCTGTCCAGATGTGCTGCTGCAAATTGCCGCCGTCAAGGGAGCGCTGGATCGGGTGGCGCGGCTGATTTTGGACGATCACATTCGCCACTGCATCCGCCATGCCATCGAGACCGGCAATATCGAGGTGGAGCTGGAAGAGTTGCAGCGGGCTCTGGATCGCTTTATCAGCTAAGTCTCGATGGCCAGATTTAACTTGATGAAAGTCTCCCTTTGCTTGGCTCAGGGGAACGCCAAACTGGGCTGTCAATATCTGCAGCGGGGGCTGGCCGTTGTGATGCTATCTAGTACCCCAGGTCATTCAGAAGGTTGGGGGGAGGGCTGGGCATAGCGCTCCAGCAGGGATGCGCTTTTCAGTTGCCACTGCAGTCCCATGAAGGCCCAGTCGATAAACTCGTTGATCTCCTCAGCGCTGAACTGCATGGCTTTGCCGATCTCGAAAATTAGCTCCTCTTCTTTTTCCACCAACTGGCTGTTCACCACCGCCATCGCCGCCAGATCCCGCAGGATCAAGGCCCCCGCCGCGTTGCGCATGGGCGGGATCCCGCTGATATCCAAAGGTGCACCTGCTTCATCGGCCAGATAGGTTTGGGCCAGTGGCGCTTCGATGCCTACCCCTTCTGCGATTTGCATGAAGAAAGAGGTTTCTTCTTCGTCCAACTGGCCATCTACTCGGGCCACCGCGATCAGGGCCTTGAGGTAGAGCTGGCGCTGCTCGTCTGTCAAATCGGCGTAGTTGATCATGGGAGTTGCTGCTGAGTGTAGGGTTTTCTCTTCAACTCTGCCATGAAGGTTGCCTTCCAAACCGGGGTCGGACATTTTCCAGTCAAGTTCCAGTCAAGCAGAAAATCGCTTAAAATAAAAAGCCTGTGTCTACCGGCCAAACGCCAAAGGCTCGGAGCGAGGCTCTGGAGCTTCAGCAGGCTTGGCGGGTCTAGGCGAACTCTTTTTTGGATTTTTTGGATCTTTACAGCTTGCGGAGCGTCCCCCAAGGAGTGGATACCCCATGGTCAAATTGCGGCTCAAGCGCTACGGAAAAAAGCGGCAACCCAGCTATCGCATCATCGCCATTGAAAGTAAAAGCCGCCGTGAAGCCCGTCCGCTAGAGGAACTGGGTTACTATAACCCGCGCACCAAGGAGACGGTTTTGCAAACGGCAGGCTTGCTGAAGTGGTTGCGTTGTGGCGCTCAGCCCACAGAGACCGTGGACAGTCTCCTCAAAAAGGCCGGCATCTACGAGATGTTGAAAGCAGGGGAAGGCGGAGTGGTTGCCTCGATTCGCATCCCGGCCATGGCCAAGCCTGAAGCTGGGATCCCTGAGGCGGCAGAAGAGGCCCCTGCAACAGAATCCGTGGCCGAGGCTGAGGTCGCCGATGTTCCCGAGTCTGAATTGAGCGAAGCTGCCACTGAGACAGCAGCAGAATTAAGTCCTCCAGAAGCTGAAGTTGAAAAGCCTCAGGTTGAGGAAGCGGTTGAGGCCTAGGGTCGGCTAAGCTTGGCTTGGCCAGTTGTTCCCTCCTGTCGTCTAGCTCTCTATGCCAGACTACAAGGCTCTCGCCCATCTTTTGATCGAACCGCTGCTCAGCAGCGCCTCTCTTCAAATGGATGTGGAAACCACCTGTGGCGGGCGAAAGGTATGGCTGCGGCTGGCCTTTGACCCGAAGGATCGGGGGCGGGTATTCGGGCGGGGCGGGCGCACCCTGCAAGCGATTCGACAGGTGATGATGGCCGCAGCTCAGTTGGCAGGTCAATCTCTGTACATCGATATCTACGGAGAGGCGGGAGAGCGGAATCGGGAGGAGCGGGAATGAGCCAAATTCTCACCTTTCTGGGCAAGGGGGGCACAGGTCGGAGCACCTTGGCCGTGGCGGCAGCTCGGGCCGCAGCCCAGCAGGGGCGGCGGGTGCTGTTGGTGGGCCATCAGGCGGGGCCAGGGCTGGAAATGCTTTTGGGCGGGATCCCGCTTTCCGGCGAGCCGGTGACCATTGCTGCCAACTTGAGCGTGGTGCAGTTGCGGACAACCCAGCTGCTGGAGCAGTTCTGGACGGCGGCCAAAGAGCTGGAAGCCCGATACGTGCGCACCCCCTTTTTCCGGGAGATCTACGGCCAGGAACTGGGGGTGTTGCCGGGCATGGATCAGGCCCTGGCCCTGGAAGCTCTGCGCCGTTACGATGCCAGCGGCCAATACGACTGCATTCTCTACGACGGGCCGGGGGATCTGACCACCTTGCGAGCTTTTGGGATCCCGGAGGTGGCCAGTTGGTACTGGCGGCGGGCTTCCAAGGCTTTTTTGGGATCCGACTTGGCCAAAACCCTGCGACCCTTTGCCGAGCCGTTGCTGCGTTCGGTGAGCACTGTGGAGTTTTCCTCTCTGGAGGATCTGCCGGAGCGGTTGGGGGGCATGACTAACCTCTTGGAGCAGGGACGACAGGCCATTGCCGATCCGCGCCGTGTGCTGGCCCACCTGGTGACCACCCCAGACCCGATGGCCGTGCAAACCGCCCGTTACCTTTGGGGGAGCGCTCAGATGGTAGGGCTGACGGTGGGTGGCCTCTGGGTCACCCCTCTGGCTCCGGGGGAGGTCTCGGCTGCCGATTTTTTCCCGCTGACAGTACGGACACTCCCCCTGCGTCAGGGATCTGATTGGTCGGCTTTGGAAGCGGCAGTAGGAGGGATGTTCGCCGTGCCGGATGTGCCGCCGCCCGTGGCCATCGACGAGGGATCCCGTACAGTCAAGCTGTTTATTCCCGGCTTCAGCAAGGCGCAAATCGAGCTGAGCCAGTCGGGCCCGGAGCTGACCATCACCGCCGGGGATCAGCGGCGCAACTTGTTCTTGCCCCCCAGCTTGGCGGGTCGGCAGGTGACCGGGGCCAAGTTTCAAGAACCCTTCCTGGTCATCAGCTTCGGCTAAGACCATCCCCAGGTGTTCCCCTCTGTTCGCGTCAACGGGATGGAGTCCTCGGGAGAGAGCGATGTTGGCCAAACGGATCATTCCCTGTCTGGATGTGGCGGCGGGGCGCGTGGTGAAAGGGATCCAGTTTGTGCAATTGCGGGATGCCGGGGATCCGGTAGAGCTGGCCCAGGCTTACGATCAGGCAGGAGCCGATGAGCTGGTCTTTTTGGACATCACCGCCACCCACGAAGAGCGGGAGATCTTGCTGGAGGTGGTGCGGCGCACCGCAGAGCAGGTGTTCATTCCCCTCACGGTGGGAGGGGGGATCCGCGATCTGGAGGGGATCCGACAACTGCTGCGGGCCGGGGCGGACAAGGTCAGCCTCAATTCGGCGGCGGTCAGGGATCCGGATTTGGTGACTCAAGCCAGCCGCTGGTTTGGATCCCAGTGCATTGTGGTGGCCATTGATGCTCGCGCCAAGCCGCAGGGAGGGGGATGGGAAGTGTACGTGCGCGGGGGGAGGCAGCCGACGGGGCTAGACGCGGTGGAGTGGGCCAAAACCGTGGCCGAACGGGGGGCAGGGGAGATCTTGCTCACCAGCATGGACGCCGATGGCACTCAAGCAGGCTATGACCTCGAGCTAACCCGGCGGGTGGCCGAGGCGGTGTCGGTGCCGGTGATTGCCTCAGGAGGAGCAGGGGAGTGTGCTCATATCCGCCAAGCTCTGCAGGAGGGAGGGGCGGAAGCGGCTCTATTGGCCTCGCTGCTCCACTATGGCCGGCTGACGATTGCGCAGATCAAAGCCGACTTGGCCGCCCATGCCATTCCGGTGCGTTTCTAGCTTGGGGAGGGATCCGTGCAGGCTCAAGATCTGGCCGCTCTCCTGCCTGAGGTGTGCCGCCTGGCAGAAGCAGCAGGGCAGGCCATCTTGCCCTTCTATCGGCAAAAATCGCTGCCGATCCAACTCAAAGCAGATGCCTCCCCCCTAACTGAGGCGGATCTGGCTGCCCACCACCTGATCCTGCAGGGCCTGCAAGAGTTGACCCCAGGGATCCCCCTCCTCTCGGAAGAATCCAGCGATATCCCCTACGCCCAGCGGCAGGGGTGGCGGCACTTCTGGCTGGTGGATCCCTTGGATGGCACGCGCGAGTTTATCGAAGGCAGCGGCCAGTTCACCGTCAACATTGCCCTTGTCGAGGCGGGGATCCCCATCCTGGGGGTCGTCCATGCCCCAGCTCTGGGCCTCACCTACGCGGCTGCGCAAAAGCTGGGGGCCTGCAAGAGGGAAAGGACTCCGTCCTGCGTTCACGAACAGCCCATCCGCACCTGCCCTTACGCCCAAGAACCCCTACAAGTGGTGGCCAGCCGTTCCCACAGCAACCCGGAGACGGAGCAGTTCCTCGAGCGGCTGCGGCAGCGCTGTGGCTCTCTGGAAGTGAAGTCTGTGGGCAGTGCCCTAAAGCTTTGCCTTGTGGCCGAAGGATCTGCCCATCTCTACCCTCGCTTCGGCCCCACCCTGGAGTGGGATACCGCCGCTGCCCAGTGCATTGTGGAGCAGGCGGGGGGAAGGGTTACCGATCTGGCAGGGGATCCCTTGCGCTACAACAAGCCCGACCTGCACAATCCATCCTTTGTGGCGGCTGCCGAAGGCATGGCCCAACTGTGGCAGAACCTGATCCCCTGAGCGAAGCCCCAGCTACATGCCCATCTCCGTAGGGTTAAAGCCATCCGGGAACTTGGTGTACTCGTCGTAGAGGGCACCGCGAAAATGGGTGTTGGTGATGATGGCTCCGCGCAGATCGGCCCCAATCCGCAGATCGGCCCGGTTCAGCTCGGCTTCGCTGAGGTCGGCCCTAAGCAGCTTGGCTCGGTAGAGGTTGGCCCCCCGCAAGTCTGCCTTCACCAACTTAGCCCCAATCAGGTTCACCCGTCGCAGCTTGGCTCCGCGCAGGTCGGCTCCCGAGAGATCCGCTCCCGACAAATCCGCCTCGCGCAAATCGGCCCCACTCAAGTCGGCATCCCGTAGGATAATGCCCTTCAAATTCGCGCCACTCAACTGCGCTCCACTCAGGTTGGAGCCCGAAAAATCCCGTTGGCCAGACGCATAAGCCTGCAACAGTTGCTTGGCATCCAAGAGAGGCTTGATACTTGCTGTTGTCATCGCTGTTTGTTCTCTCACAAAACCGTAGGCAAACTAACCTCAGCACTGCCGGAAGCAGGCTGTGACCCTTTCGCAGGTTGATTACCCTCTGGGGATCCCTGCCACTCGAGGTGGAACGCTTTACTGACAGACTTTGCCCTGCTGGTCGGCAGAAGGGCTGTCAGAGTTCTTGTTGGTTAGCTTACCACCCCCCGGCCCAAACTCAGCCCGGCAAGCCTTGAGAGTCGGAGGAGAGCGACATTCCGCCTGTTAGAGCTGGTCAATCTCCTTGCGCAAATTTTCCAACTCCAGATCGACCTCGCTCTCACTTGCGGTGGAAGGTTGGCCTGAGGACTTTGACCCTCCAGAGGGCAACTGACCCTGGATCGACGCCTTGAGCATCAGCAGCTCGTGATCTACATCCGAGCCACCCGCCTCCAAAGCGGCAAACTGGTTTTCCAAATTGTCTACCGCCAGCTCGGCTACTGCCGCCGACTGGGCCTCCAGGGAGTTCACCTTCTCCTCCATACGCTCAAAAGCAGCAAAGGCGCTTGTGGCGTCCACCCGCCCGATAACCTGATTGATTTGCTGGGAAGCCTTGGCGGCGCGGGCGCGAGCGATGAGCATGTCCTTTTTGGTCTTGGCCTCAGCGATCTTGCTCTCCAGCTTGGTCATGTTGGACTTCAGGATCTCCACCTGCTTAGTCTGCTCATCCAACTGCCGCTTCAGGCTTTGGGCAGTCTCGGCAAAGGTTTTCTTGCGCACCAGCGCTTCCCGAGCCAAAGCTTCGTTGTTGTTGCGCAGGGCCAACTCGGCGCGTCTTTGCCACTCATCAACACTCTGCTGTGCTTGCTCATACTGCCGCTCTATCCGCTTCTGGGCAGCAATGGCCTGGGCAACCGCTTGCCGCATCTGGTAGTGATCCTCAGACATGTCCTGAATGGTCTGGTTCAGGATTTTCTCCGGATCCTCGGCGCTGCTGACCAGCGCATTGATATTGGATCTAATGATTCGGCTGACCCGATCGAACAATCCCATCGGTTGCTTCCCCCTCTAGCGGTCTGACCTAATGCTACCCTTGCTGCTCTGATGCCTTCCAGTGCTTCTACTCCAGTATAGGGATCCATAGGGCTCCGCTGAAAAAAGCTGTAACGTTCTCTTGCCCCAATACCCTCCAGAGCCGATAATGCTTGCTTAACTTCGTTTGCTGACCGACAATCCCTGTTCTCTGATCGGGGCCATCCGCAGGTCGAAACGAAGTTGAGTTTGGCCGGTGTTGTTGGGAGTTCTCTGCCCCAGGTTCACGATTCAGGAGAGGGATCCGTGGCTCAGCGCCCGATTATTCTGGGTATTGTTGGTGATAGTGCTGCTGGAAAAACCACCCTCACCCGTGGCATTGCCCAAGTCTTGGGGGAAGAAAACGTCACTGTCATCTGCACCGACGACTACCACCGCTACGACCGCAAGCAACGCGCTGAACTGGGGATTACAGCCCTCCATCCCGACTGCAACTACCTGGATATCGTTCAGCAGCACCTGACGCTCTTGCGCACTGGCCAGCCGATCCTAAAGCCCGTCTATAACCACAGCACCGGCACCTTTGACCCTCCAGAGTACGTCAAGCCCAACAAATACGTGATTGTCGAAGGGCTGCTGGGCTACTTTACCCGTGGCATGCGGGATAGCTACGATGTCAAGGTTTATTTGGCCCCTCCCGAACATCTACGCGCCCTTTGGAAGATTAAGCGAGACACCCGCAAGCGCGGATATACCGAAGAGCAAGTGCGAGAAGAGCTCAAAAAGCGCGAACCCGACTCAGAGGCTTTTATTCGTCCACAGCGCCAATGGGCCGATGTAGTGGTCACCTTTTACCCGCCCCAAGAGGGATCCGACCAAGACGAGGTATTGCTGAATGCACGCTTGGTGCTGCGCCCCACCATTCCTCACCCAGATTTTTGGCAAATCCTCAATGCCCGCGACAATCACCTTAGCTCTGCCATTCGTTTGGATTTGGATCGGGATATGGGCAAGCCCGTCGATGTTTTGCAGATTGATGCCCATGCTACGGCCAGCCAAGTGATTGAGCTGGAGCGGATGCTCTGCAACGAAATCCCTTACCTGGGCAAGTTCTGTAGCTTAGAGGGAAACCCCAATATCGGCCAGTTGATCGGCACCACCGGCGAGCTGCTCCAGAGCTATCCCCTGGCTTTGACTCAATTGCTGATCACCTACCACATGCTAAAAGCGGCCCATATCTACCAGTAGAATCCGTGGCGGTGAGGGATCCCCAGTTTCACAGGATCTGCAGGGGAGGGCTAGGCTCAGCACTGTAACCTGATCCTGGAGCAAACCTTTGTCAGCTTCTGCCAAAGACATGGGCTGTGCTGGAATTGAACCAGCGGCTCCCACCGTGTCAAGGTGGTACTCTACCACTGAGTTAACAGCCCCTATGAGCGATGCTGCCGCGCATCTACCTGAAGGTCGGAAATCGATAATATCACATTTTGAACCCGTCCCATTGGGATTAGCCTGGGTGGAGAGTGGACGGGTGCCCTATTTCAAATCAAAAAGGGGATCCGGTCAGCAACTGGTAGTGCAACACCTGGGGTGGGCGAGCAAAGTAGGGCCCGATGAGGGCACGCCAGCGGACAAAGTTTTCCGATTGGCGAAAGTTGACCAGATGGGCCTCTAGGGATCCCCACTGAACGAGCAGTAGGTATTGCTGAGGGTGCTCCAGACAGCGCTGCAGTTGGTGCCCTTGGTAGCCGTCGGTCTGCTGCAAATAGATGAAAGCTTGAGCGATGGCGGCTTCAAAGGCGGCTTCAGAGCCGGGGGTAATTTCAAACTGAGCCACCTCAAGGATGGAGGAAGCAGTCATGGGTTAGGTATGCAGGCCGCATTCGGTTTTGCTTGTGCCCTTCCAGCGTCCAGAGCGGGGATCCGCCCCTGGCTCAACAGGCGCAGTGCAGTGGAGGCAGCCGATACTGGGGTAGTGGCGATCGTGCAGGGGGTTGTAAGGGATCCCGTGGTCAAGGATGTATTTCCAAACTTGGCCATTTGTCCAGTCAGCCAGCGGGTTGAGTTTGAGGCGGTTGCGCTTGCCGTCCCACTGCACCTTGCCGATATCGGCGCGGGTGGGGGATTGTTCCCGACGCATCCCTGTAATCCAAGTGGTGCAACCGGCCAGAGCACGATTCAAGGGCTCCACCTTGCGGATGTTGCAGCAGAGGTCGGGGTTAGAGCGATACAGTTCTGGCCCGTATTGAGCTGCCTGCTCTTCCGGGGTAAGCAAGGGCTTGAAGATCTGCAGTTGCAAGTGGGGGTAGCGCGCCAACACCTGCTCCCGCAGTTGTAGGGTTTCCGGGAAGTGAAAATCGGTGTCCAGAAAAAAAGCGCGAACACGGGGGTTAATCGCCGTGAGCAGATCGATCAGCACTAGGTCTTCCGGGCCAAAGCTACAGGCCAGCACCAGCCCATCTCCAAATTCTTCAACCGCCCAGGTGAGCAGGTCGCTTGCCGACAAAGGCTCAAACCGTTCGCTCAGGGACGCCACTTGAGGTTGATACTGCTCCCGCAGCGCTTGAGCCGCCAGCTCCCAGCGGCTAGAAGGAGAAAGGCTTGCTGTCATAGGGGGAAGACACCGAACTCGACGATTTTTGCTTTTTTTAATCTACACTAATTCGGTCAAGCTTTAGGGGTTTTGATTACCAGGCGGCAGCGGGCAGAGGGAGAGAGCGGGATCCCTTGGCCCGGAGAGGGATTTGTCCCCAGCGATCCCGTCGGATCCCCATCACCAAGCCGTGCCAGAGGGGGCTGGGATCCAATGCCGGCAACTTAACCCAGTGGTAGCGCAACACCCCTCGCCGTGGGTTCACCTCCAGCTCAAACACCCGCAGAGCCGAAACCGGCCCCACTAGAGGAGGTGCTGTCAGGTAGGGGATCCCATCGCGGACATACACCTTCGGCACATGCAGGTGGCCACTCAGCACCGCCACCACCCGTCCGTGACGGGCCAAGAGAGCGTGTAGCGCCGAGGCTGGTTCGCTGAGGAGCCGGTACTTGCGAAACAAAACCGCGTCCATTTGAGTGGGAGCAATGAAGGGCGGCTGATGGATCAGCAGGATCAGCCATTCTTCCGGCACCGTTTGCAGATGTTCGCCCAGCCAGTGCAGTTGGGAGGGGCGGAGCACGCCCTGAGGCAAAGGGAAGCGTCCCAGGCTGGCGTCGAGGGCAATCAAGCGGATCCCGGGCAGAGGGGAAAGGCTGTAATCGACGTAACCAGTGGGAGCCAGGGACAGGGGAAATTGGCTTTGGCACCAACGGATAAACTGATCTCGGTTAAAGCGTCCCTTTCTCCTCAGGGTGTCGATATCGTGGTTGCCCAGGCTGAGGTAATAGGGCACCCGCAGTTGGGCAACAATCTCCTGGAAAGATTGAAAGCTCTCCGGATCCGCTTGATCCACCAAATCCCCGGTAAACACCACGAAGTGCAGATCGGGCACCTGGTTGAGATGGGCAACGGCGGCTTCCAACTGGCGGCGGGGGGAATCGGACATCCACCAACAGCGGCACCCCGTCTCGGGCATCAGGTGGACATCTGAGACTTGAGCAAAGCAAATGCGTTGGGTTGCCATTGTTTAGGTACTTATTCACACCTCACGCCCGCATCATAGTCAATGATGGGCTGGGGGGCTATGGGATTCTCTTAACCTCAGCCGGATCTGGCGAGCACCTATTGGGAACTGAGGACAGGTAGGGCTATGAAAGGGGCGCGCAGACTGGTCAAATTGGTCTGAGAGGGTTTCCCAGGCTGTCACCCCCAACTTCTCTCCCAGCAGGAGAGATTGAATGGATTGATGAGTAGTAAAGCGGTCTGTATCCTTTGCTCCATCCCATACTTCCCGGCTCTGGAA
>NZ_JANSHS010000025.1:0-1664 GCF_047461695.1 Synechococcus sp. R6-7 | reverse complement strand
GGGGGGATGCCCAAAAAAAGGCCCCCGGCAAGGGGGGCCAAAGGTACATTCCAGAGGGACTTATGCCCTTATCGGATCGGCTTCATCCGGTAAACCGGCTCGTTCTCGCGGCTGATCCCTTTCTCAAAGCCAGCAGCGGCAGCGCGAGCGCGACCGGCATGCCACAGGTGGCCGACAAAGAACAGGAAGCCGAAGATGAAGTTGTGAGCGGCCAACCAGGTGCGCGGGCTGGTGAAGTTCACCGTGTTGATCTCGGTAGCCACACCACCCACCGAGTTCAGGGATCCCAGCGGCGCGTGGGTCATGTACTCCACTGCACGGCGGGCTTGCCAGGGCTGAATGTCGTTTTTCAGCTTATCCAGATCCAACCCATTGGGGCCCAGCAGCGGCTCTTTCCAGGGAGCGCGCACATCCCAGAAGCGCATCGTCTCGCCGCCGAAGATGATCTCGCCCGTGGGGGAGCGCATCAGGTATTTACCCAGACCGGTGGGACCTTGGGCTTGGCCAATGTTCGCCCCCAGGCGCTGGTCGCGCACGATGAAGGTGAGGGCTTGCGCTTGCGAGGCTTCTGGGCCAGTGGGGCCGTAGAACTCGCTGGGGTAGACGGTGTTGTTGAACCAGATGTAGCAGGTGGCAATGAAGCTCATCAGCGAAACCGCCGCCAAGCTGTAGGAGAGATAGGCCTCCCCAGACCAGATAAAGGCGCGGCGAGCCCAACCAAAGGGCTTGGTGAGGATGTGCCAAATCCCACCGGCAATGCAGATAATGCCGATGTAAATGTGGCCACCGATCACATCCTCCATGTTGTCAACGCTGATGATCCAGCCTTCCCCACCAAAAGGAGATTTAAACAGGTAGCCGAAGATCACGGCGGGGTTCAAGGTGGGGTTGGTGATCACCCGCACATCGCCACCTCCTGGAGCCCAGGTGTCATAGACACCGCCAAACCACATGGCCTTGGCCACCAACAAGAAAGCCCCCAACCCCAACAGGATCAGGTGGATCCCCAGGATGGTGGTCATCTTGTTCTTGTCTTTCCAGTCGTAGCCGAAGAAGGGGAAAGACTGCTCCAGAGTTTCTGGGCCGCGAATGGCGTGATAAATGCCCCCCAACCCCAGCACGGCGCTGGAGATCAGGTGCAGCACCCCGATGACAAAGTAGGGGTAGGTGTCAATCACCTCGCCGCCGGGACCAACCCCCCAGCCCAGAGTGGCTATGTGGGGCATCAAGATCAGGCCCTGCTCATACATAGGCCGATCCGGCGTGAAGTGAGCCACCTCAAACAGCAGCATCGCTCCCGCCCAGAAGACGATCAGGCCAGCGTGGGCCACATGGGCGCCCAAAAGCCGACCGGAGAGATTAATCAAGCGGGCATTCCCAGCCCACCAGGCAAATCCGCCTTGGGTGCGATCTTGCACCACTGCAGAACCAAATGTTGTCGAGGTCACAGAGACCAACCTCCAATGATAGTCAGGAACAAGAGACACCAAAAAAAGTTTAGTTAACGCGAGCGCCTGCCGTTGGGCTCCCTGTCCACTGGGATCCGCGGCAGGGGATCCCTTGGGCAAGCGCTCATCCTCACAGAGCAGATCTCTAGGGATCTACCGCAGCTAAAGTCGAGCGAGCTCAGTGGGTTTAGAGCGCATTGCCGCGGGGGAGGACTT
>NZ_JANSHS010000024.1:0-1104 GCF_047461695.1 Synechococcus sp. R6-7 | reverse complement strand
GGGGATGTGGGCAAACCTGTCTGTCATCTTTACGCCGGATTATTTGCCGGCTTTTTTAGCACCATGGTGGAACGGCAGCTCAACTGCATCGAGATCCAGTGCTATTCTATGGGGGAAAGCTACTGCAAGTTTTTGCTCGGCAGCAAAGATCGCATTGATGCGGCTGCCTTCTGGCTGAACGAAGGGGCCAGTGCCAGCGAAATTGCCCAAAAATTGCGTTCAGGTCAGGGAGTAGCTAAGGCATGACCTGGAAGATTACTTTAGAGGATTCGGTGCAAAGCTTTTTTGCCCGTCTAAATTGGGATAACCGCCCCCTACAGATGCGCTCTCTGCCAATGCCTTTTCTGCAAGTGCGGGAGCATTTTGGTTCCATCCCCTGGGCGGGGGATCCCCTGAGTTTGGCTGCGCATTCTCTGGGATCCCTGTCGGCAGCACCGGAACCCGAGCCGGAAGAAGAGCAGATCACCTTGGCGGATCTGTTCAGCCTGTTTTGAATCTCCTAGCACCCACCGACCTCCGGGAGAAGCGAGATGGTAAGCCCCTTGGAGCAGATGCTGATCGAGTCGGAAGCCCGCTACCTCAAACCAGAGGAGCTGGAGCATCTGAAGGCCTATGTTCTCGGCTGGCCAAAACGACAACATGTGTACCGAGTTTTGCGGGAACGGGAGAGCCAGGTGGTGAGCAAAACCCTAGATGCCCTGCAAAAGGAGATGCCCGACCTTTCTCCCCAAGTGTTGGATCTGTGCCGGCGACACCTGCTGTTGCTGCTGCGTCACAGCGCTATGGCCATGTTGCTGCAGGACGAAAACCTCCTGAAAGAGCGGCTGCTCGAGTGGATGGAGGAAGAGGTGCGCCTGTACGGACTGCAGAGGGTTTATGAGGTTGCCTATCGGATTTTCCAGCAAGAGCTGAGAGACCATTTGGCTCCTGGAGAGTTGGAGTTTATCCGCCCCTTAATCACCCAGGTACAGGTGGCTTTACTGTTTTAGTGCTGTTTCAGATTGAGTTTTTGCTTTTGTTTATATCGCCAAAGCGCTCTATCTCAGCTAGCCCGAAACTTAGGTGTCGTTGCAGTTAACAAAACGCGCGGAATTCCCCACCCTC
>NZ_JANSHS010000023.1:0-4227 GCF_047461695.1 Synechococcus sp. R6-7 | reverse complement strand
GTGTACTGATCATGCAATGGCTGAAGGGGGGAACGGGCTACACCGAGGATGCAGCCATTCGGGCCCTGCGGGAAAGCTACCCCGATTTGGTGGATCACCAGCGTTGCGGTCGGGACGCCATTGTCTGGCGGGGCAAACAACAGGAAATCGACTATGTAGAAGCGGAGCGGGGCTGGGAGTTGGCACGGGCGGCCATCGCTTCTGGCCTGTACAAAACCATCATCTTGGATGAGTTGAACCCGACGGTGGATCTGGAGCTGCTGGACGTGGAGCCGATTGTCCAGGCTTTGCTGCGCAAGCCGCGCGATACGGAGATCATCATCACGGGGCGCTGCCATGCCCCCTTACCTTACTTTGAGCTGGCCTCTGTCCACTCGGAAATGGTGAGCCACAAGCACTATGCCGAGCAGGGGGCCGATCTGCGGCGCGGGGTGGACTATTGATGGGATCCTTCGCAGCGTTCTCAGCCAATTCTGCTCTCTCTTGGCCTCCAGACCCCAGGATGCTGGCCCAGTTGTTGCTTACCCTTTTCCAGACGGAAGTGTGGGTGGAGGGAGGGGAGCGTGTTCCTGCTGGCCCGCTGGTGGTGGTGAGCAATCACCGCAGTTTTCTGGATGCACCGGTGCTGATCGCGGGGTTGGGCCGACCGATTCGCTTTGCCTGCCATTACTACCTGGCTCAGGTGCCGCTGCTGCGGGAGATCGCCTTGGCTTTGGACTGCATTCCCCTCAAGCAGGGATCCCGACAGCAAATCCATTTTTTTCGCCAGGCGCAGGCCAGTTTGGCAGCGGGGGTGGGTGTGGGGATCTTCCCAGAAGGGGCGGAGCAGATCACCCGTGAGACCTCGCCTGGGGAGGTGGGGCGGTTTCAGCCAGGTTTTGCCCACCTGGCGCTGGCGGCAGCGGTGGATCCCTTGCCGATTCTGCCGGTGGCGGTGTGGGCGCAGGAAGAATGGCGGGGAGTAGATATTCCTATGGCTTTTTTCCGCTGGTTTGACCCCACTGAACCCCGATTTCAACAGGAAGGGGGACATCCGGTGGTGTTGTATCGGCGGGTGGTGCTCAGGGTGGGATCCCCCCTTTGGGTGGGCAGGAAGCAGCGCCAGGGATCCCGACGCGAGCGAATGCAGGTCATTCAAGAGCTAACTGCAGCGGCCCGAGAACAGGTGCGATTGGGATTGGCAGAGAGATGAGAAAGTTGAGTGGCGAGCCGGTAGCATCTGCCTCTAGCTTGGTCAGCCCGGCAACGGGAGCGGTCGGTCAGGAGCGGCCCCTGCTGCTGTATTTGCCCGGTATGGATGGCACAGGTACGTTGTTTTACCGGCAGGCGCAGGCTCTGCAGCGGGAGTTTCGCATTCGCCCCCTGAGTTTGAACCACCCGGAAGCGGGGGATAGCTGGGAAACCCTGGCCGATTGGGTGGGATCCCAGCTAGAAGCGGGGGCGTATTTGTGTGGGGAATCTTTCGGGGCCTGCCTGGCCTTGTTGGTGGCTGCCCAATGGCCGGAACGGTGCCGTGGCCTCATTTTGGTCAATCCGGCCTCGTCGCTGCGACGCAGGCCCTGGTGGTGGGCAGGACATGTTCTCTTGCCCTTTTTGCCGCCGGCGCTCTATCACCAGTTGTCGGAGCGAGGGTTGGGGGCTTTGGCGGAGCTCAGCCAAATGGAGCCGCCGGATCAGGAGCGGCTGCGCCAGGCAGTTCACAGTGTTGAACCCACAGTAGCTGCTCGGCGCTTGGCTTTGCTGGGATCCTTTGCTGTGGAGAAGCTGCCCCTGGAGTCGATGACCCTGCCAACTTTGCTGGTGGCGGGGGGGCGGGATCGCCTGTTGCCCTCGGTGCAGGAGGTGGGCTGGCTGGCGGAACGGCTGCCCCAGGCGCAGGTAGAAATCTCGCCCCAGAGCGGCCACGCTTGCCTGCTGGAGCGGCGGATGAACCTGCGGCGTTACCTGCTCAAGCCGGATGGCCTTTTTGCCCCTCTGCTGCTCAATTCTGCTTCGGCCCATTGAGCATGGACAGGGATCCCCACAGATCTTCTATCCGCTCTGGGCAGGAGCTCTCCTTCCCCTCTCGATCCAGCCAAAGGGCTCGCAAGCCTGCTGCTTTTGCCCCCTGATAATCGTCGCGGCGGCTGTCGCCAATGTGGCCGGCGGCTGCGGGGGGGATCCCGTGGGCTGCCAGGGCAGCTTGGAAGATGCGAGGATCGGGCTTGGCATAGCCCACTTGGGTGGAGAGGGTGAGGGTGGAAAAGTAGGGATCCAACTGCAACTGCTGCAGCACCCTGGGCAAGCGGCTGTCGAAGTTGGAGATCACCCCCAACCGGATCCCTTCCTGCTGCAGGGCCCGCAAAGCCGGCAGCGTCTCGGGATACAGCTCCCAGGGATCCGCCCCGGCAAAGTGCTCAAACAATTGGGCGAAAAAGTCTTCAAACCGGTGCTCTCCGAAGGCAGCCAGGGATCCCACCCGGGCAAAAGTCTCCCGCACCACCTGGCGCCACCAGGTCCGCTCCCACTCCCGCAAAGGGGATCCCGTCAATCCTGGGCAGGCCGGGGCTGGAGCCTGGGCAAAAACTTGGCCAAAAGCGCGATCCAAGGCCTGGGGATCCACCCTTACCCCATACTCCGCTGCCACCTGGCTGTAAACCTGGCCCACGCTGCCCCGCACCCGAAACAAAGTGCCCACAGCGTCGAAAAAGAGCACCCTCAGCTTCACGACTGCCCCTCGTAGCGGGCGTAGGCATCGACAATCCGCTGCACCAGAGGGTGGCGCACCACATCCCGCTGGTCGAAGTAGCAAAAGGCAACCCCCTCTACCCCTGTCAGAATGCGCTCTGCCGCTGCCAGGCCGGACATGCGATGTTTGCCCAGATCCGTTTGGGTGAGATCCCCGGTAACCACCATACGCGACCGGAACCCCAGCCGGGTAAGGGCCATCTTCATCTGCTCGGGGGTGGTGTTCTGGGCTTCGTCCAAAATGATAAAGGCATTGCTCAAAGTACGGCCTCGCATATAGGCCAGCGGCGCCACCTCGATCACCCCCTGCTCCATCAACTGCGGCAGCTTGGCCGGGTCGATAAACTCGAACAGGGCATCGTAAAGGGGCCGCAGATAGGGATCCACCTTTTCCACCAGATCCCCCGGCAAAAATCCCAGTTTTTCTCCCGCCTCCACAGCCGGGCGAGTCAAGATCAAACGCTCGTACTCCCGGTTTTGTAGGGCAGCAATGGCCACAACGGCAGCCAGATAGGTTTTTCCTGTGCCCGCCGGTCCAATGCCAAAGCAGAGGTCGTGGGTGCGAATGGCTCGCACGTACTCCTGTTGGCGGGGCGTTTTCGGTCGGATAAGCTCCCCTTTGCGGGTGCGGGCCAAAATCCCTGCTTGTGCTTGCTGGTAGGCGGCAGCCTCTTGTCCGGAGAGGGCGCGAAAAGCTTGCTCTGCATCGATCACAGTGACGGGGTGCCCAGTTTGCCAAAGCGGCCTCAGCAATTCTAGCCATTGCCGCACCTGCTGCCGCTGTTGGGGAGTGCCTTTCAGGTACAGGTCTTGTCCGCGCAGCGTTACAGAAGCACCGCTGGAGCGACTGATCCACCTCAGGTTGGCCTCCTGAGTGCCCGCCAAAGACATGGCCTGTTGAGGATTGGACAGAGAGATGACTTCGAAATCAGAAGAGAGGGAAGTAGGGTTGTCGTGCATGCCGTGGGCGCCGGGCACCCTGGGAGACCTGTAGGGGTGATCTTACCAAAAACGCTTGTCAGGGCGCTCTGGGCTGTGGAAAGCCGCTGCAGAGCCCAGGGGTCGAGCGCAAGAGTGCTTAACAGGCGATTACACCATTAATGTGTTCCAAAATACAAGCTTCTGGAAGATCTGCAGCAAACCTGGATTTGGGTTCCGGCCTTCATTGGCAGCCGAGTCACAGGGAATTAACAACTCCCTAAGGTTCCCTAAAAAAGTATTGCAAAGGGCTATCTTTTCGGGAATAGCTCTTATTCATCAAGTAACGTTGATCTATCTGCTAAAGGAGCTTGAACTCCCAGTCTCTCGTCGGTCGGGCAAGAGCTTGAGGTTTTCAACTCCGTTGGTCATCGTGCATCTGACATTCTCCATCCAGCAGCAGGGATGTGGATGGGGGTCTCTTACAACCTTTCCCCAGGCTCCTCTTGGGGATCCCTGTGACTCCTCAATTTCTGAGCAAGAGGCTCATCCCTTCTAGGTTGTGTTGATCTTTCATTTGAG
>NZ_JANSHS010000022.1:0-26825 GCF_047461695.1 Synechococcus sp. R6-7 | reverse complement strand
TGCGGGCCTCCAGCCCGAAAATTTGGTGAAGCCAAGATGGACGTGATCCCAGATGAACCGATTGTGATTGCCAGCCTGCTGAGCCTGGCTTTGCTGGGGATCTTGATTCTGAACTTGGCAGGGCGTGGGTCTGGGGATGCAGATTAAAAGGTTGACAAGCTTACTTATCCTTCTTTAGGATTAGGATCGCCTTGTCGGAGAGCGCCCCCATCGTCTAGAGGCCTAGGACACATCCCTTTCACGGATGCGACAGGGGTTCGAATCCCCTTGGGGGTATTGGGTCAGAGTTATAAGATGAAGCCGTCAACAGGGGATCCCTGGCAGCGGTGACACCTTACTCAGACTTTACTCAGAGAGGCTTTGCTGCCACAAACCACTCCAGATACAAGCTGGGAGAGCGGGTCATCTGGGATCCAGACACAAGTGGTATTGGCAGTTAGCCAACTGCAACTCCATCGGGGAGGATTCCTATCCAGCCCTCGCCCCCCCCCAAGATTGGGAAAGCCTCTAGAAGGTCGGGCCCAGTTGCCCAATCGGCTACGGCTTGGGTTTGAGCAGACCTAGGGCCTGCCAGGATCAGGTGCTGGCCACCAGAGCTTCAGCCGGCGTGGCGGCGACCAACAGCTCATCTTTGATAAGCTCTGCCAGCTCCTGCAGTTGGCGAATCGCCTCTGCCCCTTCCAATTTCATAAGCTCCCGGTCATCCCGCATTTCTGTCCAGCTAATGGAGCATTCGGAAACCAAAAAGCGGATTAGGTGCCCCTCTCGTAAACTGACCATAAACGAGGCACTCTCGAAAGACGTACCACAGGTGTAGCAAGAGGCTAGGTAGCCCCGCTTCTCCAAAACGATGGCCAGAGCCTGCAAACTCATCACCAGATCTTGAACATAGCTGCGGTATTGTTCCGCCAACCGTGTGAACATCACACTCCTCCCTAATGAATTGGCCTCTGTGGGGCTCCGCCTAGCTGCAAATGACCTAACTAGTAATTTATGCTTAGGACTAGGATTACATCTATCATAACAATCGACAATCCCTCAAGGAAGTGATTAAGGCCACAGAGTAGGCAAGGTCTACCTCAGTGAAATGTAGTATTCAACACTTCTCTTAACAAAGACATCAAAGTTTACTCCGAGTCAACACTCTTATCGACTGGGATCCTCACTCAGTGCTCGCCCAGTCTTTTCTCAAAATGGCTCAGCGGCTGCTCGCGTCAGCAGGACAGTTGCCTCAAAGCTTTCTCTTGCAAGGGTCTCACCGATCGCGAAGTAAGACGCGGTCTTTTGACAAGAGACCGGCGGGAGTGTCAAGTGGGCCAAGGCTTGCAGACGAATGCAGATCAAGGTGGGTTCCCGCCCGATTATGCTGAGAAAATTCTCGGCATGGACAATTGAGAAGGAACGGCTTGATGCTGACACCTGTTGATCTGGAAAAACGAGTGGCTTATTTGCAGAGTCCCCAAGCCATTCGGGATCGCTGTCAGTTGCTATTTGAAAGGGTTTTGGCCGATGAATCAGAGCACTTTCGCCTCGACCTGAATCGGATGGGATCCGTAGCCGACTATGTGATCACCACAATGCGGGCCCATTATCCCAACGGGAAAATTCCCTTCCACAGCCGCTGGCAACATTTTCAGGTGGGATCCGGGGAGCGCCTAGCCCGTTTGGAAAATCGACTTAAAGACATGGATCCGCTGGAGCGGCTGCGATGCAAGTGGGATCTGGCCATCGTCAGCGTGTTGCTGGACGCAGGGGCAGGCTCTGCCTGGAAGTACCGGGATCCAGAAGGTCAGGCGGTGGTGGGTCGTTCCGAAGGTTTGGCCTTGGCCAGTTTCGACTGGTTCTGGCGAGGTGGGTTTTCCAGCGATCCCCAGCAGCCTCTGCAGGTGGATGCGGCGGGCCTGGAGCGGATCACCTTGGCGGATTTGGCAGCAGCTTTCCAGGTGGGGCCGGAAAATCCTTTACTGGGACTGGAGGGGCGCTGGCAACTGCTGCAAAGGTTGGCACAAACTTTGCGGGCTCAACCTCATTACTTTGGATCCGGTCACAATCTTCCTCGTCCAGGCCGGTTGTGGGACGCCATCCAGCCTGAGGATCCCAGCGGTGGGATCGAGGCAGCACAGGTCTTCCAGGCGGTTCAGAGGGGGGTTGGCCCCATTTGGCCTGGGCGAGTCTCGCTGGCCGGGATCCCTCTGGGGGATGTCTGGCCCTATCCCCACCTGCCCCAAACAGAGCCGGGGAGCCATTGGGTGCCTTTTCACAAGTTGTCCCAATGGATGACCTATTCCCTGCTGGAGCCGTTGCAGCAGGAGGGGATCCCAATCGGGGGTTTGGATGAGCTGACGGGTTTGGCGGAGTATCGCAACGGGGGGCTGTTTGTGGATTTGGGGGTGATCCAGCTCAAGCAGCCGGAGATTGGGCAGCAACCGCATCCCCCAGATTCGACGGTGATTGTGGAGTGGCGAGCCCTGACGGTGATTTTGCTGGATCAAGTTGCCTCCTTAATCCGGGAAAGGCTTGGCTGCTCTGCCCAGGAGTTGCCCCTGGTGAAAATACTGCAAGGGGGAACCTGGACGGCAGGGCGGCAAATCGCTGCCCAGCTCAGGCCAGATGCTTCTCCCCCCATCCAACTGCTCAGCGATGGCACGGTGTTCTAAGAGGGGATGGGCAGGCCCCGAGTAATCCTTATGAAACTTCGCAGCAGCCGCATGGCCAGGTCGGGACGGGATCCCCAGTGCAGATGCAGGTACGAAGCGTGAAGACGCTCGGTGGCCCATCCTTCCTGTTGAAGCTGGGCGGGGGATCCCCAGCTGTAGATTGGGCTGGGGGAGATGGGGGTGCTGCGGGAGCGGTGAAATTCATGCCCGCGCAGGCGATCCCCAGCTGGCGCCAGCAGGGTTGGGCGCAAAACCGCAGCTTCGCGGTAGCCCAAACACAGCCGGTCGGCCATGTCTACCTGGATGGGTAATAGCCCGGCCATCGGGTAGGTCTTTCCCTGAAAATCGGTGAGGGATTGGCCCAGCACCATCAGTCCGCCACACTCGGCATAGAGGGGTGGGTGGGCGGGCGGGAGCGGGCGTTGGTTAATGCTCTCAGATAGAGGTGCTGCAAACAATTCCGGGAACCCTCCCCCCAGCAGCACGCCGTCGCAGGGCTCCGGTGGCCATAGCCCCACCTGGAGGGGGGAATACTCCAGCAGCTCGGCTCCACAGGCCCGCAACAGATCCAAGTTGTCGGCGTAGTAGAAGTTAAAGGCGTGGTCTTGGGCCACCGCCACCCGTACCTGTTCGCAGCGGCGGGGCGGAGTCCTTTCGGTGAGAGGGGGGATCCCTGGCCACAGCTCTCCTACCGCTGGAGGAAGCCTCCGAATGAGGGGCAATAGGCTATCCCAATTGACGTGTTGCTCGGCCAGCTCGGCCCAGGCAGCTTGCCAGTGGGGGAAGTGATCCAGTTCTGAGACAGGCACCAACCCCAGGTGTCGGCTGGGCAACCGCAAATCCTCCCGCCGGGGAAACTGGCCCAAGACTGGGATCCCCGCTGCAGCCGCTGCCTGCTGCAAGATTTGTCCATGCCGCTCCGAGGCCACCCGGTTGAAAATCACCCCAGCAATGGAGAGGCGGGGATCCCAGCGGCTCAAGCCGTAGAGCAAAGCGGCCACCGTCGTTCCCATGCCGCTGCCATCGATCACCAGCACCACAGGGATCCCGAGCAGGCGGGCCACATGGGCGCTGCTGGCAAAAAAAGGCTCCGTTCCGCCCTCGGGGAGGGGCAGGGATCCCGGCGCTCGTCCATCGAAGAGGCCCATTACCCCCTCCACAATGGCTCCATCCTTGCCCTGGCAATGGTGGCGAAAGCAGCGCTGCACAAAGTCCTCGTCGGTCAAGAAGGGATCCAAAGTGCGACAGGGGATCCCGCTCACCGCCGTGTGAAACAGAGGATCAATGTAATCCGGCCCCACCTTGAACGGTTGGATGCGCAGGCCCCGTCGCCTCAGAGCGGCCAACAGAGCCAGAGTGATGGTGGTTTTGCCGCTGCCGCTTGCTGCCGCCGCTAGCAGAATGGCCATCTTTCCTGCCCAAGGGTTAGAACTCGATGCCGATTTGCGCCTTGATCCCCTGGTCACGGAAGGGATGCTTGACCAAAGTCATCTCCGTCACCAGATCGGCTCGGTCGATCAACGCTGCCGGCGCGCCCCGCCCCGTCAAGATCAGGTGAACCCGCTCCGGTTTCTCCGCTAGCCCGGCCAACACCCTGTCCGGCGAGAGATATCCCAACTTGAGGGCGACATTGATCTCATCCAGAAGCACCAACTGAAACTCCCCGCTGGTGAACAGCTCCCGCCCCTTTTCCCAGGCCGCCTGTGCATGAGCGATGTCTCGCTCCCGGTCTTGGGTTTCCCAGGTAAAGCCCTCTCCCATGGCGTAAAAAGCTATTTTCCCCAGGCCCAGCTCTGGATGCTCGGCCAATTTCCGCAATAGCTTGGCTTCTCCTGGATCCCAGGCCCCCTTGATAAATTGCACCACCCCCACCGACAATCCCTGGCCGAGGGCGCGGAAGATCATGCCGAAGGCAGCCGTGGTCTTGCCCTTGCCCTGCCCCGTGTGCACGATGATCAAGCCCTTGTCATCTCGCATGCCCGACAGACGCTGCCGCTGGATCTGCTGGCGTTTTTGCATTCTTTGGCGATGCCGCCAGTTTGGGTCGGCCTCTGCGCCCGGTGAAGACTCCGCACCGCTATCGCAAGCAGCCTCAAGTTCTGTTGTCGAGGGGGGCAGGGGCTGGGATCCCGAAGCCGGTGCAGGCCAGCCAGACAGGGCGGGTTGGGCCATAATCATAAAAATTGAGATTCGCCACACAAGCTGAGGGGAAGGTGCTGTGCCTACGGCAGGGGAACTGCACCGCTGACGCGACTGTTAGGGCAAACTCAAGTTCCCCCACAGCAGACCGCCCCCATCCTAATCCCTCATCTGGTTGCATTGGCTGGGATCATGAGAGAACCGGCTGCTGCTTTCCGAGATAGCCTGCTAATGTACTGCTTCATCTGGGCAGTGCTGGCAATAGGGTGTTTTCAAGTCTTGCCCCGCATCCAAGTCGTATCTGCCGCCGAGTTGCAACCGTGGCTAGCGCCCAGCTACTTTGCAGGTCTGGGGGGATCCCTATTGGCAGCCTTGGGATCCCTGTTGGCCATCTCAGCCGAAACGACGCCAAATCCTGCCGACAAAAAGCATCTGCACCGCTTGGCTTGGGGATTGGGGACAGTTGGCTTTCTCGGCGTTCTCTCCCCCCTGGGCTTGGCCGGCGCATTCTTTCTCAAAGCCGCTCAGGGGACAGACTGGTGGCAGGGTCTGTTTGGCTGAAGCCGCCCACAGCTTATTTTTTTGACAAATGGGCGGAGGTTGGGGGTACTATAGGGACAAGTTCCGTTCTTTATCCAGAGCAGACTGAGGGACCAGGCCCAATGAAGCTGCGGCAACCCGGCGGAAGCCTCCGCTACGGTGCCAATTCCTGCGGTTAGTCAGTAACCGAAAGATAAAGGCAATAAAGTTTTCTCTAGAGGATAGCCCTCTTTGGCGGGGGGCTTTTCTGGCAACTTTATCCTTTAGCAGCTCCCATAGCTCTGGTCGCGGCAGCGGGGCAAGGCCTTCGCGGCAGTGCTGGTGCGTCAGCGGTGCAGAACGCTTGCTGGTTGCTGGGCCTTTCCTCTGGCTGAGTTGGGGCTGGTGCGGAGCACCTGGGGATCCCTGGTTGGCTCTTTCTCCGACGGATAATGAACGAGCGGGTGAGCCTTGTTTTTTGTTCAGGTTCTCAGTTCTAGCTTTTAAGGAGAAGGTTCGTTGTCCAAGTCGTTTTTGTTTTCCTCGGAGTCGGTGACGGAGGGGCACCCCGACAAAATCTGCGATCAGATCTCCGATGCCATCGTGGATGCCCTCTTGACGGCGGATCCCCTCAGTCGGGTGGCCGCCGAGGTGGTGGTCAATACGGGCCTGGTTTTGTTGACCGGGGAGATCACCTCGCAAGCGCAGGTCAACTTCACCCGTCTGGTGCGGGACAAGGTGGCCGAAATTGGCTATACCGATGCCAAGAATGGGTTTTGTGCAGAAAGCTGCGCGGTGTTGGTGGCTTTCGATGAGCAATCTCCCGATATTGCCCAAGGGGTGAACATGGCCCTGGAAAGTCGCGGCTCCCAGGAAGATCAATTCGACTTGGTCGGGGCCGGGGATCAGGGGTTGATGTTTGGCTTTGCCTGCGATGAAACTCCCGAGTTGATGCCCTTGCCCATTAGCTTGGCCCACCGCCTCAGCCGCCAGTTGGCCACGGTTCGCAAAAACGGCACCCTGCCCTATCTGCGCCCGGATGGCAAAACGCAGGTGACTGTGGCCTATGAGGAAGGTCGCCCGGTGGGCATTCACACCCTGCTCATCTCCACCCAGCACACACCCACGATTGGCGCCATTACGGAAGAGGCGGCGGTGCAAGAGCGGATCCGCGCCGATCTCTGGGAGGCAGTGGTCACGCCGGTGTTTGCCGAGCTGCCCATCAAGCCGGATAGCCACACCCGCTTCCTCACCAATCCCACCGGCAAGTTTGTCATCGGCGGCCCTCAGGGAGATGCGGGCCTGACCGGACGCAAGATCATCGTCGATACCTACGGCGGCTATTCTCGCCATGGGGGCGGGGCCTTCTCCGGCAAGGATCCCACCAAGGTGGATCGCAGCGCTGCCTATGCGGCTCGTTACGTGGCCAAGAACATCGTGGCAGCTGGCTTGGCGCAAAAATGTGAAGTGCAGGTGAGCTACGCCATTGGGGTAGCCCGCCCCATCAACATTTTGGTGGAAACCTTTGGCACAGGGCGCATCCCCGACGAAGAGCTGTTGCGGCTGGTGCAGCGCCACTTCGATCTGAGGCCGGCAGCCATTTTGGCCCAGTTCCAACTGCGGGAGCTGCCCCGCCAACGGGGGGGACGCTTCTACCAAAATGTAGCGGTCTATGGTCACTTCGGGCAAACTCACCTGGATCTGCCCTGGGAGCGCACCGATAAAGCCGCTCTGCTGCGGGAGGAGGCTCTTGCCAAGGCGACTGCCCTCTTGGCCTAAGAGGGGATCACTAAGACGGCCTGCTGCCTCAATGCTTGCCCTGGTGCAGTTGCTTAACCAGGTGGGGTAGCTCCGGCAGGATCAGGCTGCGCATAGCCAGTTGCACGGCTGCTGGGGAGCCAGGCATGGAAAAGATCAAGCACTTTCCGTGGATCCCGGCGATGGCCCGAGAGGCGATGGCCCGACTGCCAATCTGGGCATAGCTGAGCTGGCGGAAGATCTCCCCAAAGCCGGGCAAGGTCTTTTCCAGGAGAGCCTCGATGGCGTCGTAAGTGGTGTCGCGGGGGGCGATGCCTGTGCCACCATTCAACAAGATCACCGGCAGGGATCCGGCCCAATCCTGAACCTGCTCTCGAATGAGCTGCGGTTCATCTCGGAGAATGCAATATCTCTCCACCCGGTGGCCGGACTCCTGGAGGGCTGTGCAGATAAACTGGCCGCTGTGATCGGTTTCAGGGGTGCGCGTGTCGCTGACGGTGATCACCCCACAGGGCAAGGCGGCAAAAATGTGCTCCGCACCGCTGTCGCAATCGAGGGGAAAGTTCATGGCCAGGATCCCTGAGGAAAGAGAGTGGCAAGCCCATCAAGACTGTCCCTAAGGGGGCTCGGCAGGAGTTGGAGGGTCAACGACCGTCTGCTGGAGCTCTAGGATCCCTGAGGACTCTGCCCCACCAGCACGGGCGAGTTGGGGAGGAGGGGACTGGGCAAGCAGGCGGCGCAGCTTGGGGGGAAGCTCCTGCAACTGCTCCAACAACAAGTTTAGAGATATGGCCGGTTCTCGGGAAAACAGGGATCCTGCGAGGGGTACCGGCGGCAACGGAGAACAGGCAAGGGCAGCCGAAGCCAAAGAGCGGATCAGCTCCTGCTGCTCCTGCCAAAGGAACTGGCCGATTTCTGGGGGAAAGGTAAGATGAGGAGAGCCGCGACGCTGCCAAAGGCGGAGAAGCTGCTCCACAGAGGCGGCCTTGTACCGCCCCTGGTAGAGGGCTTCTAGCAAGGCTGCCGGGATCCAAAGATCCGGGAACAACTGGCTCCAGCGCTCCACCCAAACCTGGCTGGGTTGACCTTCCAGCTCAAACCCATAGTGCTCCAGAAAGGTGGCAGGATCCATCAGCCCATGGCAGCCCAAGGAAACTCAACCCAAGCTAGTCCAGATCCGCCGAGACAAAGGGGAGATAAAGCCTTTCTCCCTGGATCTCGCAAGACAGCTCTCGTCCAAGAATACCCCTATTTGCCTTTCATGAAGGCTCTGTGAAGAGGCTATAAAGCTGCAAAGCTGCGGTACGCTTAAAGACTCAGTGGCTGACGGGCCCCAGCTCAAGCGCTGCCTCCAGAGCGCGCTCGCTATCAGGAAACTGCGTCAGCAGCCGTCCTAGGAAGGCGACATCTCCCGTCAGGCCGTACAGAGCCATGAGCACATCCCCGGCATGGCGGCTCTGGGGGAAGCGGTTCAGCAGCTCATTGCCGGCGTAGATCGCCTGGCGGGCATAGCCATCCTGCAGGGCTTTGGCTTCCAGAAAGTAGCTGTAGCTGAGGCTGCCAGGATCCACGTAGTCCGGCAGTGACGTGTCGAACAAGCTGGTATCTTCTGTCACTCCTGGGGGGAAGCCCGGCAGCGGACAGATGGCTGCCGTTTCCTCGGGAGGGTAGGTGGTGTACTGGCGGTAGAGGATCAGCACCTGCCGGTACAGGCTTTCTTCCTGAAGATGGGCAGGGGCGGTGGGATCCGCCAGCACAGAGCCGAGTAACTCTGCTGCTACAGCATGGTGATTGGCCCGCTGATAGTCCGATAGAGAACTGGAGGAAGCTGGTTGCGGCGGCGCACTTCCATCAGCATCCCCACTCAGGCCACCGGCACGGGTTTGTTAAACAGCCACAGGTACCCATTGCGCCAACCGTCGGCAGCGGCCCAGTGGGCGGCCAGTTGATAGCGTTGTTGGGGAGTGGATTGGGCTTGCCAACGGCTCAATTGGCGCCAGCGTTCTCGTTGGGCCTGGATTTTCGGTTGCAGAGGGGTGCGGCTGGCGGGCACGGGATCCCAGTCGTCCAGCCAGTAGCCGCCATCCAGCAAGGGGTAGCGATCCAACACAGCATCCAAAGCCAGATTTTCCGTCAGCTGCAGGGCTAGGTCGTAGCGGTGTTCGCGGGCGAAGCGAACCGCCAGAGCATAGCGGACGGCGGCGGCCAGAGGATGCTCGCCGTGGCGGTCGAGAAAAGCTTGCAACTCGCTGGGGGTTGCACCGCTGTCTAAGAGCAAAAGCAGGCGGCGGCGCAAGACGTAGCGCATGTCTCCATCGCCGAAGGGATCCGCCAGCCAATTGGCCAAAAGGACCAGTGCTTCTTCCCTTTTGCCCTGCCACTCCAAGGTGCGTGTCAGCCAGAAGAGGGCATCGTCGGCACCGGGATGATTCGGGTAGACGGTCAGCCAAGTCCGCCAAAGGGTCTCTTCCTCTGCCGGGGGGAAAGGCCGCGGGATCGGTTCGCCGGTCTCGGGGTTGTAGAGGGAATGGCCAAAATAGCTGCCCCCCCGAATGCGGGCGTATTCCCGGCAAGCTTGCGTAAAGCGGGAATTGGGAAAAGCTTCTGCCAACTGCAGCAAAACCAGGTGGTCGTCGATGCCGTGAAGAGAGGCAAAGTCCTCGTTGAGAGCCTTCTGCAGCAGCGGCTCCCCACTGGGATCCCCTTTTAAGTAGAGAAGAGCCGCCGCCAAAAACCGCTGCGGGTCAGCATCATCGCCCACCACGCTGCGCAGCAACACCTGAGCGGCAGGGGGGAGAGTTTCTGGATCCGCTATCTGCAGCAGAAAAAAGTGTCGGGATGGGGGCGGTAAATCTTCGTACAAAGGGCGCACCGTTTGCACCGTCGGCTGTTCTAGGATCAACACTTGGCCGGCACGCCCATAAACATCAGTGTATGGAGAAACATTCCCCGCAACCCGCTGCCGCACCGCCTGCACCTGCGACAGCGCCCAAGAGGGGATCCTTCCCTCCTCGTAGGGCAAGGCGCTCAAGAGTTTCTTTGCCCGCTGCGGAGAGCTGCTTTCCAAGGCGGGGAGCAGCGCTCTGTAGACCTGATCTCGCAAGGGAAATTCTTCTTGGGTCAGCAAGCTGTTGAGCCAGTTGAGATTAAAACTCCACTCGGGGCTATCGGCTTGGATCCCGGCCAAGGCCAGCTCGGTGAGGCGCTGCACCGACTCTGGCCGATCCAGCCCAAACAGCTCGTATTGAGGCGCAGTCTCCTGCCCGCTTGAGTAGTCATAGCCCCCGAACAGAGCTGCTGGGGCGAAAAACTGAGCCGAATTTTGCCGCAGCCGATCCTCCAACCACCAACGGCTGTAGGGCAGGCCATGGCTTTGCAAGGTGTAGAAGGCGTAGCTGCGGCGGCTCGGGTCGGCGGATCCCCCCCAGCGGGCCAACACCGGATAGGTAAGAGGAAACCAGCGATCACTTTGGCCGGGATCGAACGCTGGCGAGCCTCCATAGCCAAACTCAGAAAAGACGGTGTACCGATAGAAGATCAGATCCCGGTGCATCTGCAGCCGTAGCCGCTGCAGTAAGGCATAGCCCCCCGCTCCTAACCCCGCCAAGAAGCCGGCAGTGAGGGCCACCATTGCTACGCGACGAAGGGGAAAGCGGCGGGACGAGGGCGCAGCAGGAGGGGTAGCTGGATTCACAAAACCCAATCCAAATCAAAGCAGGCGCCCCCACTCTACTCGATACTCGACTGTGTTGGAAGACAGAGGGAGTGCCCACAGCCGTTTCCAGCCGGCTTGAGACGCCGGCCCTCTGCGCCACCCAAGGTCATCAGTCTTACCCCTGCCTGAGAGGGATCCCGGCCAGCCATTTCTTGGAAAGGCTCTGCTGTATTGCTTTATCGTTGTTTCAAACAAGATTAAGACACTTTGCCGCCGACTCCTACCCCCACAATAAGAGGGGCGGCTGCGCCGCTCTTCTAAAACCCTTGCCTTTGACCATTCCTGCAGTGCATCCCCCGATTTCTTGGAGGCCTGAGTTGCCAGCACCCTTTCAGGATAGGCTCTCCCTTAGCCGGCGGTTGCCATGGCCTTCAACCCCTTCAAAATCAGGTAGTCCAGAATACTGGTGTTCTCCTCGCCGCGATAATTAAAATTGGAGCGCACCAGCCACAGCCCCTTCTGAGTGCGGCAACAGAGGTTCAGCAGCGTGCGGGCCAAAATCTGTTGACGCGCCTGTAAATCCCGCGCCGCATCGAAAACCTCCCCGTCCCATTCCGGCGTCAGCACACGGCTGTTGTAGAGCACATGCCAGAGGGAGCGGGACCAGCTGGGGTTGGTGATATCAAACCAAAATTGGTAATCCGCCTCCAAACCCCGAGTGATGTAGGCCCCCGGAGTTGCAACTACCAAGTAACGGGAATAGTCGGGCTCGAAGCGGCTGCTGCTGGGGGTCTGTCCCGAGCGGATCATGGCCAAAAAGGCGGGATCCCCTTCGGCGGGGAAGGCCTGGCGAAACCGCCGTGCCGCTTCCATCAACACGCGCAGCAGCTCTTGATCCTGAGGGGAAGCAATCGCCGAGGCCAAGTGATCGGCAAAAAACTGCTGGAAGAAAGCGGCCAATGAAGGGCCGGGACGATAGCCGCGCAGCCAATCGAACAGTCGCTGGTAGCGCTCCAGGTTGGCAAACCCCACCCGCTCCGGCTGCCGTACTGCTGTTCGGGGACGCAGAGAACGCCCCACCGGATCCCAGGTATCTTCGGCCAACAGAGCTGCCCGGATGGGATCCAGCCCCAGCACCCAGCTCAACATCAGCCGCCAAGCCGGCAAAGTGGGAAAAGCACCCCACTCGGGATGGGCCAATTCTGCTGCCGTCAGCACCGCCCGCACCAAAGGATAGCGGATCAAGGCCGGGAAGGGGGCAATCGGCAAAACCGGCACTTCCGACAACTGCTCCTGCAAGCTCAGGCTCACCCCCGCATCCATACGGGGCAGCAAAACAGCAATGCGATGGGCCGGGATCCCGGCCCCCAAAAGCCGGCGAATTTGAGCAACCATCACCTCCACTGCCGCAAACTGGGTCTCTTCCTCCAGCGTTTGCACCAGCGGCAGCTCCCCCCCCTTCGGCTCAGGCAGCGGATGAGAAAACGGGGGATCCAGCACCCGCGCAATCTGCACCCCCAAGCGGATCATGCCTGCTGAAGCGCGATGGCTCCCCTCCAGAAACTGAACCTGCGTTTTTTCCATCAAGAAGTCGGCCACAGCTTCCGGGATCCCGGTCAAGGAAACCCCACCACCAAGGGTGTAGCTGAAAAATTGACTTTGCAGATGGGATTGCCCCTGCCGGTAAAACTCCAGCGCCACGGCACAACTGTCTTCCGCCTGATCCACAATCAGGTGATCCCACTCTTGCCAAAACTCCGCCAGCGGCAGGATGTGCTCGCCAAACAGCCGAATTTGCAGGCCAAAATCCAGGGATCCCAACCGAAGTGCTGCCTCCCACAGCCGCCCCACACAGCAGCCCATTGCCTGCAAAGCCTCTGCCCGCCGCGGATCTGCCTCCTCGGGCCAAGCCCGGGCCAGCCGGGATCCCACCACCTCTGCCGGCAAACCCGAAGCCCCCGCAATATAAGCAGCACTGCTAATCTGATCCCAGATCTGGAACTCCTTGAGCCCGACCCCGGCAAAGGCTTCCCCATGCCGAGGGCACAAAGCGCAGGCTCGTTCGCAGAGAAATTGAGTGAGATCTTTGGCCAAGGGGATCGGCTCAAACTGAGGAGGCAACTGAGGAAGGCGGGCACACACCTGCGGCCAATGATCGGCCAGAGAGCGCCCAACCCGCTGCAAGAACGTCTCGATCCGCCACGGCCCCACCAAGCCCGAACTGGACTGCTGCAAGCGCCGCAACACCTCATCCGCTTGCCGTTGACTCCGCACCAAAAACAAGACCCGGCCCGGATCGGCTCCTGCCTGCAACAATCTCCGATAGTGATCTACACAAGCCTGGGTCAGCCCACTGCCTGCCCAGCCCATCACACTTTGGAAGGGAGATGGCTTCCCCCGCCAATGGCTCTTTTCTTCCGCCTGAGCTGCTCTCGCCATTGCTGGCCTCCCCAACCAACCCATTTTCTCGGCAAAAGTCTGGACAAACGGGCCTTCGCTTCATTATGATTGTTTTCCGTTGCCAACTGAGTCCATCCGCTTTGGCGACCCGGCGCGCTGCTACACCAGATACTGCCTCTTTAGCAGGTAAGTCTGAGCAGCTCTCAACAAAAGCAGTTTGGCGTGCAGCTTTGGGGGTGAACTAAGCAAAAGGCTCAGCGTTGCCGGCGCTGAACTTGGCCTCGGGGGATCCCTACCTTGCTCTTTCGCCTCAGCCGGCAGACTCAGCTTTGTCTTGAGCTTCCTGCTGCCACGCTATTGCTGTATGCCTATCCATCCGGCTAACTGAGCCATTGGCCTACGGCCCGCTTCGCGAACGGCTAGCCGATTGTCGGAGTGAGCTGGCTCTCAGTTGATGAAAACGAGTTGTGCAGGCTCGATTGGAGGTTCTTGTGGCACTTGGCATCCTCGGAAGAAAAGTCGGCATGACCCAGATCTTCTCTCCAGAAGGGCTGGCCATTCCGGTTACCGTCGTGCAGGCGGGGCCTTGCACCGTGACCCAGATCAAAACCCAAGCCACAGATGGCTACAACGCCATTCAGTTGGGCTACTTGCCCACTGCCGAAAAGCATCTCACGCGGGCGCAGCGGGGCCACCTCACCAAAGCGGGGGTGACAGAGCTGCTGCGCCACCTGCGGGAGTTCCGGGTTGACCAGCCAGAAGCCTACCAGTTGGGGCAGAAAATTACCGTCGAGATGTTCTCCCCTGGCCAATTGGTGGATGTGGCCGGTACCTCCATCGGGCGAGGGTTTGCCGGCTATCAAAAGCGCCACCACTTTGGTCGTGGCCCCATGTCCCACGGCTCCAAAAACCACCGCCGACCGGGCTCCATTGGCGCCGGTACAACCCCAGGCCGCGTGTTTCCGGGGATGCGCATGGCGGGGCGGTTGGGAGGTGGCCGAGTCACCACCCGCAAATTGCAGTTGGTGCAGGTGGATCCGGAGCGGGATCTGTTGGTGATTAAGGGTTGCGTGCCCGGGGTAGAAGGAGGGCTGCTGGAGATCACCCCTGCCAAGCAGGTGGGCAACAAGCGTTAGGGGAGGGATCCCTGGCAAAGGCTGACCCGCATCCGCAAAGACGAGGGAACCATGGCAAGTTGTGTGGTGAAAAATTGGCAAGGGGAAACGGTGGGCAGCGCGGAGCTGAGCCTTAAAGTTGCTCGTCCCGAAACAGCCGCCCACATTCTCTATCTGGCACTGCGCCGGCAGATGACCAATGCTCGTCAGGGCAACGCCCACACCAAGACCCGAGCTGAGGTGCGCGGCGGCGGTCGCAAGCCTTGGAGGCAGAAAGGCACCGGTCGAGCCCGTGCCGGCTCCATCCGCTCCCCACTTTGGCGCAAAGGGGGGGTGATCTTCGGCCCCCGCAAGCGGGAATACAACCTGGCCATGAACCGCAAAGAACGGCAACTGGCCCTGCGCACCGCTCTGCAAAGTCGGGTGGAAGACCTGATCGTCGTGGAGGATTTCCAGGAGCAGCTCAACCCGCCCAAAACCCGTGCTGTGGCCCAGGCTTTGCTGCGCTGGGGGGTGATGGAAGATCAATCGGCTCTGCTCATCGTTGCCGAACGCTCGGAAGCCGTAGAGCGGGCCGTGCGCAACATCGCCCGCGTTAAGCTGATCGGCCTGGATCAGATCAACGTTTTCGATCTGCTCAACGTCGATTGGGTGCTGATCACCGTTTCTGCCCTAGAGCAACTCAAGGCCCGTTGGGGATCCGACGCTGCGCCGGCAGTTCTGGAGACTCCCTCTGAGGATGCACCTCAGACCGACATAGCCGAAGATCAGGCCCTGCCCGGAGATGGGCCGGAAGATCAGGCCGTTCCAGAAAGCGAACACGAGGAAGCAGAGCAAACCCCAGCCCAACCTGAGGCCCAGGAAAACCAAGCTGCCCTCCAAGGACGTCCAGCAGATCCGCAGGGGCCAGAAGAGCAAACCGAAGAGCCCCAAGATCCAGCAGAAGAACTGGCTCAAGGAGCAGAGCCGTCAACGGTAGAAGAGGCCGAAGCAGCCCCAGCAGAGGAGGAAAGCGATGACTGAGAGCAAGCGGATCCTGGCCGACGTCCTGTTGCGCCCCGTCATCACCGAAAAGGCAACCGCCTTGATGGAGCAGCGCAAATATGTCTTTGAAGTGCTGCCCACCGCCACCAAGCCGCTCATCCGAGCTGCCGTCGAAGAAATGTTCCGCGTGCGAGTTACTTCCGTCAACACCCTGAAGCTCCCGCGCAAGCAGCGGCGGGTGGGCCGCTTTGTGGGCTACCGCACCCGTCCCAAGCGAGCCATCGTGACCTTGGCGGAGGGAGATTCCATCACCCTCTTCCCGGACACCTGAACGCCCCTTTTGAGCTGTTGTCATCCCATCCCCCACCCCTACCCGAGCCATGGGCATTCGTACTCTCCGACCCTACACCCCCAGCACCCGTCACATGACGGTCTCTGACTTCGAGGAGCTGTCCCGTGACGAGAACGGCAAGCGGCCCAGACCGGAAAAGTCGCTGCTGCAATTTATTCACCGCAAGAAAGGGCGCAACAACCGTGGCGTCATCACCTGCCGGCACCGCGGTGGTGGCCACAAGCGGCTTTACCGCATCATCGACTTCCGTCGCGACAAGCGGGGGATCCCGGCGACCGTCAAAACCGTCGAGTACGATCCCAACCGTAGCGCCCACATCTGCCTGGTGGAATACGAAGACGGCGAGAAACGCTACATCCTCGCTCCCCGCAACCTACAGGTGGGATCCACCATCATGGCCGGGCCAGAGGCCCCCTTTGAGATCGGCAATGCCATGCCCCTGGAGCGGATCCCCTTGGGAACGGTGGTTCACAATGTGGAGCTGTATCCTGGTCGCGGCGGACAGATGGTTCGCGCTGCCGGGGCTGGCGCTCAAGTGGTGGCCAGAGAAGGCAAATATGTCTCCCTCAAGCTGCCCTCCGGCGAAGTCCGCATGATCCGCGGCGAGTGCTACGCCACCATCGGCCAACTGGGCAACGTTGACCACAACAACATCAGCCTGGGCAAGGCGGGTCGTAGCCGTTGGTTGGGGCGCCGTCCCAAGGTGCGTGGCTCGGTGATGAACCCTGTGGATCATCCCCATGGCGGCGGGGAAGGGCGAGCCCCCATAGGCCGCAGTACCCCTGTCACCCCTTGGGGCAAGCCCACCCTGGGGTACAAGACCCGCAAACGCAACAAGCCCAGCAACAAATTCATCGTGCGCGGTCGCCGTCGCGGAGGCCGCCGGGACAAGGGCGGAAGGGCTGCTCAGTAGCCGCTGGCCATTCGCTCCCCGAAGCTTTTTCGACAGTGAATTGCTTGTCAAACAGTTGAGGTTCTTATGGGACGTTCGCTGAAAAAAGGCCCCTTTGTGGATGCCAAGCTGCTTCTCAAGGTGGAGAAGATGAACGAGCGCAACGAGAAGCACATGATCAAGACCTGGTCGCGGGCCAGCACCATCTTGCCGGTCATGATCGGCCACACCATCGCCGTTCACAACGGCAAGCAACACGTGCCCATCTACATCACCGATCAGATGGTGGGTCACAAGCTGGGGGAATTCGTTCCCACCCGTACCTTCCGCGGTCACGCGGGGAGCGACAAAAAAGCCGCTCGCCGTTGAGAGGAATAACGAACAGGAAAGTATCGAGTAGGCAAGGAGAGGGCCATGGCCGATTCATCCCCTGAGGTTAAAGCGGTAGCCCGCTATATCCGCATGTCCCCCTTTAAAGTGCGGCGGGTGTTGGATCAGATCCGTGGGCGCACCTATGCCGATGCCCTGATTCTTTTGGAGTTCATGCCCTACGCTGCCTGTGAGCCGGTTCGTAAGGTGCTGCGCTCGGCGGTGGCCAACGCAGAGCACAACAACGGCTTGGATCCCCGGGATCTGGTGATCAGCCAGGCCTATGCTGATCAGGGGCCCGTCCTGAAACGGTTTCGCCCCCGCGCCCAAGGGCGGGCCTACCCCATTCGCAAGCGCACCTGTCACATCACCATCGCCGTCCGGCCCATAGAGGAAGCTGAAGCGGCGACGGCCTCTTAACCTCCTGTATTTCTAGCCCTTTACCCTTCAACCGACACCACCATGGGACAGAAGATCCACCCCACCGGTTTCCGCCTCGGCGTGATTAAAGAACATCGCAGCCGCTGGTTTGCCGATCCAGCCCGCTACCCAGCCTTGTTACAGGAGGACGACCAGATTCGCACCTACCTGACCAAGCAACTGAGCAGTGCTGGTTTGGCCGATATCCAAATCGAGCGCAAAGCGGATCAAATTGACCTGGAGATCCGGGCTGCTCGCCCTGGGGTAGTTGTGGGTCGGGGCGGATCCAGCCTAGAGACTTTGCGCCAAGGTCTACAGAAAGAGCTGTCCGCGCTAGCGGGACAAAGCCCTGGTTCACGAGGTGGTGGCGAGCGAACCATTCGCATCAATGTAGTAGAGGTCACCCGTGCCGATGCCGAGGCGACCTTGTTGGCGGAAAACATTGCCCAACAGTTGGAACGGCGGATTGCCTTTCGCCGCATCGTGCGCCAGGTGATCCAACGGGCCCAGCGGGCAGGTGTACAAGGGATCAAAATCCAAATTGCCGGGCGTCTGAACGGGGCCGAGATTGCCCGCACCGAATGGACGCGGGAGGGGCGGATCCCTTTGCATACTTTGCGGGCCGACATCGACTACGCCGAGCACCTCGCCCACACCACTTTCGGCATCATTGGGGTCAAGGTCTGGGTCTTCAAAGGGGAAGTTCTGCCCGGGCAGGAACGCCACGAACAGAAGTTTCCCCTGCAACAGCCCAAACGTCGGCAGCAGCGGCGGCGGCCCACCTTCGAAGATCGCTCGGCTCAGGAGGCCTGAGGGCCAACACCGGAACGTCCAGGGATCCCTATCGCAGTTGACTTAAGGAACGGCCATGTTAAGCCCCAAACGCACCAAATACCGCAAGCAGCAGCGCGGGCGCATGAAAGGCAAAGCGACCCGTGGCAACCGCATCAACTTTGGGGAATACGGCCTTGTGGCCCTAGAACCCGCCTGGATTACAGCTCGACAGATCGAGGCCAGCCGTCGAGCCATGACCCGCTATGTTCGGCGGGGTGGCCAAATCTGGATTCGCATCTTTCCCGACAAGCCCGTTACTCAGCGAGCTGCTGAAACCCGCATGGGATCCGGCAAAGGCAACCCTGAGTACTGGGTTTGTGTCGTCAAGCCGGGCCGTATCCTCTTCGAAATGGGGGGAGTGGCAGAGCCCATCGCCCGCGAGGCCATGCGCCTTGCCGCCCAGAAGCTGCCCATTAAGGTCAAGTTTGTAACCAAAGCCGACTTTGAAAAGCCAGAGCCCGCCCAGGCAACGGCTTCAGAGGTGGCCACCAGCAGCGTATGAGGAGAGTTCAGCCATGCCCATGCCCAAAATTGCTGATGCCCGTGCTTTATCGGACGAAGAGCTGAGCAACGAAATCTACGCCGTCAAGAAAGAGCTGTTTGAGCTGCGCTTGCAGCAGGCCACGCGGCAGTTGAACCAGCCCCATCTCATCCGGCTGCGCAAGCACAAGCTGGCGCAACTACTAACTGTGGAGGGAGAGCGTAAGCGGGGCAAACGCCCAACCCAGGAGGAGTAATGGCTGTTCGGGAGAAGATTGGCATTGTGGTCAGCAACAAGATGCAAAAAACGGTGGTTGTTGCCGTAGAAAATCGGGTCGCTCACCCGAAGTACGGCAAAATCGTCGTCAAAACCAAGAAGTTTAAGGCCCACGACGAGGAAAACCGCTGTCAAGAAGGGGATCTGGTGCGCATCACGGAAACCCGTCCCCTCAGCCGCACCAAGCGTTGGCAAGTTGCCGAAATCCTGAGGGAGGTGAAGAAACTATGATTCAGCAGCAAACCATGCTGACGGTGGCCGACAACACCGGTGCTCGCAAAATGATGTGCATTCGCGTGCTGGGCAGCAGTGGCCGTCGCTACGCCAGCTTGGGCGACGTGATCATCGGCGTCGTCAAAGATGCCTTGCCCAACATGCCCGTCAAAAAATCCGATGTTGTCAAGGCTGTTGTCATCCGCACTGTCGACACAGTACGTCGCCCCGACGGCATGTGCATCCGCTTCGACGACAACGCCGCCGTGATCATCAACAACGACGGCAACCCCCGTGGAACTCGCGTTTTCGGCCCTGTAGCCCGTGAGCTGCGGGAGAAAAACTTCACCAAGATCATCTCCCTGGCCCCGGAGGTACTCTGATGGTTCGCCCCCTCAAACCCAGCCAAATTCAGCGCCTAGTTCGGCGCCCCGGCATTCGCAAGCACCGCAACAGCCTGCGCTACAAAATGCGTATCAAGCAAGGGGATACCGTTCAGGTGATCTCCGGCGATGATAAGGGCAAAATCGGCGAGGTGCTGCGCGTTTTTCCCGAGCGCAACATGGTTTTGGTGGAAGGGGTTAACATTGTTACCTACCACCGTAAACCCCAGCGAGAAGGGGAAAGTGGCCGAATTGAGACCAAGGAAGCTCCCATTCCCGTCTGCAAAGTGATGGCCTATTCCAAGAAGCAGGAGGTGGCCAGCCGTATCGGCTATCAAATCACCGCCGATGGTCGCAAGGTTCGCGTCCTTAAGAAAACGGGTGAGATTCTCGACTAAGCTTTTGATCCCTTTCCACCATTGGTTTGGCTCTGACCCAGCCCAGAGCCGCAAGGAGAAGCCACCATGCCCCAGCGTCTGCAAATCCACTACAACACCGTCATTGTCCCCAAGCTGCAAAAGGAGTTGGGCTACACCAACATCCATCAGGTGCCCCGCCTGGAGAAGATCGTGATCAACCGCGGCTTGGGGGAAGCTTCCCAAAATGCCAAGGCTCTGGAATCCTCCATTGCCGAGATCAGCGCCATCACTGGCCAGCGGCCCGTGATCACCCGCGCCAAGAAGGCAATTGCCAGCTTCAAGATTCGCAAGGGCATGCCGGTTGGCCTGATGGTAACCCTACGGCGGGAGCGCATGTATGCGTTTTTGGATCGCCTGATCAACATTGCTCTGCCCCGTATCCGTGACTTCCGCGGCGTCAGCCCCAAAGCCTTTGATGGACGAGGCAACTACACCCTGGGCATCCGCGAACAACTGATTTTTCCCGAAATCAACTATGACTCTGTAGATCAGTTGCGAGGTATGGATATCTCCATTGTGACCACTGCTAAAACCGATGAAGAGGGCCGTGCCCTGCTCAAAGCCTTTGGCATGCCCTTTGCCTCTTAGCTTTGCCCACCCTGAGTTTCCTTGATTGATCTTCCGAGGAGCACTGATGGCCCACACCAACGACACGATCGCCGATATGCTCACCCGCATTCGCAATGCCACCATGGCTCGGCACGAGTCGGTGGCAGTTCCGGCCACCCGCATGACCCGCAGCATCGCTCGCGTTCTTCATGAGGAAGGGTTCGTCAGCGAATGGAAGGAGGAGGGAGAAGGGATCCAAGCCCGGGTGGTGTTGCGATTGAAGTACAAAGGCAAAGGCCGCAACTGCAGGCCCATCATCAATGGTCTAAAGCGGGTGAGCCGACCCGGCCTGCGGGTTTACCGCAACCACAAAGAGCTGCCCCGAGTGCTGGGAGGAATTGGGATCGCCATCATCTCCACCTCCAACGGCATCATGACCGACCGGGAGGCTCGTAAGCAAGGCATTGGTGGTGAAGTCCTCTGTCTTGTCTACTAGACCTTAAGTTTTCTCTGGTCAGGAGTTTTTCCCATGTCCCGTATCGGTAGACGCCCCATCGCCCTTCCTGCCAAGGTGGAGATCCAGATCGACGGCCAACACATTGCAGTGAAAGGCCCGAAAGGTCAACTGTCCCGCAGTTTACCGCCCTTGATCACAGTCCAGCAAAACGCTCAGATGCTCACGGTCAGCCGTCTCAACGATTCTCGTCCTGCCCGCCAACTGCACGGCCTCTGCCGCACCTTGGTCGCCAACATGGTCGATGGAGTATCCAAGGGATTTGAGCGGCGGCTGGAATTGGTGGGCGTGGGCTACCGGGCTGCCATCCAAGGCAGCAAGTTGGTTTTGAACGTTGGCTACAGCCATCCTGTGGAGATCCCCTTTCCCCCTGGCATCCAAATTGCCGTTGAGGGAAACAACATCATTGTTGTCTCAGGCACAGATAAAGAACTGGTGGGCAATACTGCCGCCCGTATCCGAGCCGTCCGGCCTCCGGAGCCCTACAAGGGGAAAGGGATCCGTTATCTAGGGGAACAAGTTCGCCGCAAGGCGGGTAAATCCGGGAAAGCGAAGAAGTAAATAGCCCATTGCGAAAGCGGGACGGAGTCCTATGAAAACCAGCCGCAAAATCACCACCCAACGTCGTCATCGACGCATTCGCCGCAAGGTCTTTGGCACTGCCGAGCGGCCTCGCCTGGCCGTGTTTCGCTCCCATCGACACATCTACGCCCAGGTGATCGACGATGTAGCCCAGCATACCTTAACCTCCGCCTCCACCTTGGACACGGAGCTGCGCGAAAAATTCAAAGAAACCGGGACAGCCACTCAAGAAGCGGCTGCCTTGGTGGGCCGCTCAGTTGCTGAACGAGCCTTACAGATGGGCATTTCCCGCGTGGTTTTCGATCGGGGGGGCAAGCTCTATCACGGGCGCGTTCAGGCTTTGGCAGAAGCTGCCCGAGAAGCAGGGTTACAGTTCTAGCTACTGAGGACATAGCACATGGCTGAGCAGAGGGAACGTCGCAGAAGCAAAAAAAACCGCGAAGAGCAACCCACCGAGTGGCAAGAGCGGGTCATCCAGATTCGCCGCGTCACCAAGGTGGTCAAGGGCGGCAAGAAGTTGAGCTTCCGCGCTGTGGTGGTGGTCGGCAACGAGCGCGGCCAAGTCGGGGTTGGCGTAGGCAAAGCCAACGATGTGATCGGAGCAGTGCGCAAGGGAGTTGTGGACGGTAAAAAACACCTGATTGAGGTGCCCCTCACCAAAGGTTTGTCCGTACCCCATCCCATGCAGGGGGCAGGCGGCGGTGCCACTGTCTTGGTCATGCCAGCAGCTCCTGGCACAGGAGTCATTGCAGGGGGGGCAGTCCGCACCGTTCTGGAGCTGGCGGGTGTACGCAACAGCTTGGCCAAGCAACTGGGATCCAGCAACCCCCTCAACAATGCCCGTGCTACCATCGATGCGCTGCGGCGGATGCGTACCTTCAAGCAGGTGGCCCAAGACCGAGACATCGATGTGCGCCGCCTACTTGGCAAGTGATGGACAGGTATATCGAGCAAGTGAGCCAGAGGTAGCCATGCGACTGGAAGACATTCGGCCTCAAGCAGGCTCGACGCGGCGGCGGCGGCGCCTAGGTCGTGGCGTCTCTGCTGGACAGGGAGCCTCCTGTGGCAAGGGGATGCGGGGGCAAAAGGCCCGCAAGGGGGGCAGTACACGGCCCGGCTTTGAAGGGGGGCAGACTCCCCTCTACCGGCGTTTGCCCAAGCTTAAGCATTTCCCCCGCTACACGCGGCGTCTGGAATACACCCTGGTCAACCTGCGCGCCTTGGCGGATCTGCCTGCCGGCAGCGAGGTCAGCCTGGAAAGCCTGATGGAACGAGGGATCGTCACCACCAACGATGGCCCGCTGAAGATCTTGGGGGATGGGGAAGTCAGCGTGCCCCTGACGATCAGGGCGGCGGCTATTACCGCTTCAGCCAAAGCCAAGATCGAGGCAGCCGGAGGTCGGGTGGAGATTTTGGGATCCTAAACCCCTTCTTCCTGTTGCTCTGGCCGGCTTCTGCCGGGTGGCGCTGAGTTGCACTTTTTTGATTTTGCTTTGATTTTGCCGACTGCTCCACCAGCAGCGTAGAGTGGTAGATAGCTAACCTTGCCCTTTGCTCCTGCGAGATTCTCTTCCCTATGGTTGACACACGAGGTTCCGCCCCCTCTGCCCAAGAGACCTTTATGCAGATGGCTATGGCCTCTGGCCTGCGCAGCCGTCTGTTTCTCACCTTGGGCTTGCTGCTGTTGGTCAGACTGGGCATTTACATCCCCATTCCCAGTATCGATCGGGCCCGCTTTGCTGCCGAAGCTGCCAACAGCCCTGTGTTTGGCTTGCTGGATGTCTTCTCCGGCGGGGGGATTTCTGCTTTGGGAATTTTCGCCCTTGGGATCCTGCCCTTCATCAATGCCTCAATTATCATGCAGTTGCTGGTCTCGGCCATTCCAGCCTTGGAGAACCTGCAGAAAAACGAGGGAGAACAGGGGCGGCGGCAGATTTCTCAATACACCCGCTATGTCACCTTGGGCTGGGCCATCATCCAGGGCATTGGCATTTCCTTTTGGGTGCGGGAGTTTGCCAGTACCACCAATGAGTTGGCCTTCATGGCCTCCACCACCTTGGCTCTGGCGGCAGGATCCCTGTTTGTGATGTGGCTGGGAGAGATGATCACGGAGAAAGGGGTGGGAAGTGGCCCTTCGCTCTTGATCTTCGTCAACATTGTTGCCACTCTGCCCCGTGCCCTCGGACAGACTATTAGCCTGGCCCGTGCCGATAGCAGCACCATCGGTGGCATCTTGCTGTTGCTGGCAATCTTTTTGGTCACCATTGTCGGCATTGTCTTTGTCCAAGAAGGCAGCCGCAAGATCCCTATCGTCTACGCCAAGCGCCAGGTGGGCAACAAGCTGTTCCGCGAGCAGAAAAGCTATCTGCCCCTGAGGCTGAACCAGGGGGGGGTGATGCCGATCATCTTTGCCTACTCGGTGATGTCCCTGCCTCTGGCCCTGGCCCAGTACACCCAAAACCTGACTTTGGTGCAAGTGGCCAACTTCCTATCCCCCACCTCCTGGTTCTACATTCCTTTTTATTTCGTGCTGATCCTCTTCTTCAGCTACTTCTACGCCTCTTTGCTCATCAACCCGGTGGATCTGGCTCAAAACTTGAAGAAGATGGGGGCCAGCATTCCAGGGGTACGCCCGGGCAAGGCCACTGCCGAGTATGTCGAAGGGATCCTCAACCGCCTGACGCTGCTGGGGGCTTTGTTCCTGTGCGCGGTGGCCATCATCCCGACGACGGTGGAACGGGCAACCGGCATCACCACTTTCCAAGGTTTGGGGGCGACCTCGCTGCTGATTTTGGTGGGGGTGGCGATCGAGACCTCCAAGCAGATCCAGACTTATGTCATCTCACAACGCTACGAAGGGATGGTCAAACAGTAGTGCCGAGGTTGATCTTTCTGGGGCCGCCGGGGGCGGGCAAAGGTACACAGGCGGAGCGGCTGGCGGCCATCTACCACACGCCCAAAATTTCCACAGGCGATCTGTTGCGGGCCGAGGTGAAAGCCCAAACGCCCCTGGGGTGCCAGGCCAAGGTTTACATGGATGCGGGAGAGCTGGTGCCCGACGAGGTGCTGATCGGAATGGTGAAGGGGCAGTTGCAGCAATCTCCAGAGCAGGGCTGGATCCTAGATGGATTTCCTCGCACCTTAGCCCAGGCAGAGGCCTTGGAAGAGCTGCTGCAAGAGCTGGGACAAGATTACGACTACGTCCTCAACTTGGAGGTGCCGGATGAGGTGGTGGTGGCCCGGCTGCTGGCCCGGGGCAAGGAACAGGGGCGCAGCGATGATGCGGATCGGTCAGTAATTCTCAAGCGTCTGGAGGTCTATCGGCAGCAGACGGCTCCCCTAATTGATTTTTATGAGGCCAAGGGGCGCTTGCAGCGGGTCAACGGCAACCAGCCGATGGAATCCGTACAGGAACATCTGCAGGCTCTTTTGGAAGGCTTCAGGAGGACGGCGTGATTAGAGCAGGAGCTGGAAATTCCCCCCAGCGGCGGGGCATGCAGCTTATTGAGATCAAATCTCGCCGCGAAGTGGAGAAAATGCGGCGGGCCGGTCGGGTGGTGGCCCAAGTATTGCAGGAGATCGCGGAGCGCCTAGAGCCGGGCTGGACTACGGCAGATATCGATACCTATGCTGAGAGACGGGTGGCCCAACTCAATGCTTTGCCCAGTTTCAAGGGCTACTACGGCTTTCCCGCCTGCGTTTGTGTCAGTGTCAACCATGAGGTGGTGCACGGGATCCCCAGTCCCCGTAAAGTGGTGCAGCCGGGAGATGTGGTTAAGGTGGATTTTGGTGCCATCGTCGAGGGCTGGCATGCGGACTCCTGTATCACCATCGGCCTGGAACCCCTGAGCGACGCAGCCCGGGATCTGATCGATACTGCGGCCAAAGCCCTGCAGACGGGCATCGACTGTGTGCGCCACGGCGTTTGGCTTCAGGATGTCTCGGGTGCCATTGAAGATTACATCGAGGGGCGGGGCTATTCTGTGGTGAAGCAGTATGTTGGTCACGGGGTGGGGCGCAACCTGCACGAGGAGCCGCAGTTTCCCAACTATCGCACCCGCGATCTGCCCAATCCCAAGCTGCGCTCCGGCATGACAGTGGCCATTGAGCCGATGGTGAATGCGGGGGGAGAGGCAACCCGAGTGTTGCCAGACCAATGGACGGTGGTCACAGTAGATGGCTCTTGGTCAGCTCAGTTTGAGCACACGGTCTTGGTCACCGAGTCTGGAGCAGAAATTTTGACCGATCGCACGCCTTTTCAGTCCTAAGGGATCCCCTGATGAAGGACTGCAACGGTTAGGATAGAAGAGATGGAGTATATTTTCATTTCTTAACAGCGCGTGTCGTCGCGGCTGTGGATTGTTCTGTTGTTTGTTATGTCGTTTTTGGGAGGGCTCATTGTCTAAGGAAGATGCCATTGAAATGGAGGGGGTTGTTACGGAATCCCTGCCCAACGCCATGTTCCGAGTGGATCTGGACAACGGCTTCAACGTGCTCGCTCATATCTCCGGCAAAATTCGCCGCAACTACATCAAGATCTTGCCCGGCGACCGGGTTAAGGTGGAGCTGAGCCCCTATGACCTCAACAAAGGGCGCATCACCTACCGCCTTAAGAAAAAGTAGGTTCCCTAGCTGGGCTGCTGAGGATGAAAGAGCTGAGCCAAGTTCTCAAGATCGGGCTCTGGACTACTGTCGGCGGGTTGGGTGCTCTAGCCGTTTTCAACGCTTGGATCTCTTCCCAAACTCAGCCTCTGCAGAGCCTGCTGCCGGGAGAGGAAAGGCATCACTTCTGGCGCGGCCATCGCCTGTTTTACAAGGTCATGGGATCCGGCCAGCCGTTGTTGTTGTTGCACGGCATTGGGGCAGGCTCCTCCAGCTATGAGTTTCGTGCCATTATGGCGGAGCTGGGGCAGCACCATCAAGTCTATGCTCTGGATTTGTTGGGGTGGGGCAACTCAGAACGTCCAGATTTGAAGTACACCGGCAGCCTCTATGCCGAGATGATCGGGGATTTTGTCCAGGAGGTGATCGGGCGACCCTGTCACGTCATTGCAAACTCTCTCTCGGCAGGGTTTGCGCTACGCTCGGCCCGCCTACAGCCCCACCATTGGCAGAAGCTGCTGCTCATCGCCCCTCTGGGAGACAACAGCCTCATCCCCGATGCCCTCGGGATCCCTTTGGCCCAGATTGCCTATGGATTCCTCAGCCTGCCCGTTCTGGGGTTGGCCTTCTACAACGGCATCACCGCCCCCTGGAGTGTACGCTTGTTTACAGAGCAGAGCTTGTTCTGATACATTTACGCTGAACACTGCTG
>NZ_JANSHS010000021.1:0-12401 GCF_047461695.1 Synechococcus sp. R6-7 | reverse complement strand
CTTATTATTGACTAGAGTCATGCTCCCCAGCCAGGACATCGGGGGCTATTGCTGGGATCCAAGCCAGCCCATACGCCTCTCCAGGAGAGGCAACTGCGCTTTCAAGGCGCGCAAGGCTCGGCCTCGGTGGCCGATGGCCTCTTTTTGAGCTGGGCTCATCTCGGCAAAGGTTAGCCCCACTTCGGGCACCCAAAACAGGGGATCATAGCCAAACCCCCCCTCTCCCCGCGGCTGGGTCAAGATCTCTCCTGAGCATACCCCTTCCACCAGGGCATGCACTACACCTTGGGGATCCACCAGGGCGATGGCGCAGTGAAAGGTGGCCCGGCGATTTGGGATCCCTTCCATTTCCCTGAGCAACCGCTCGATGCGGGCAGCATCGTTGGGGGCATAGCGAGCCGAGCGGATCCCAGGGACGCCGCCAAGGGCTTCTACCGCTAGGCCGGAATCGTCGGCAATGGCCCACTCCCCCAGAGACTTGGCCACGGCTCTGGCTTTGAGAAGGGCATTTTCGGCAAAGGTGGTGCCGGTTTCTTCCACCTCAATTTCTGAGGGCATGCGGCGCAGCTCCCAAGCAGGGGCATGGGCCTGGAAAAAGGCATTGAACTCGCGCCATTTGCCGGGGCTACTGCTGGCCAAGATCAAAGGACGGGTCATGGAAGGTTCCTACGAGTGGAAATCTGAGGAGGCGGAAGGCTGTCCAAGGGCTTCCTGCCTAATGGATCTCGAGAACCATGTTGTGCAGGGCTGTGTTAATCACCAGGGTGGATCCGCACCGCTCTACCTTGCCCCCATCCCAGTGCATGTGTCCGCAGATGTAGTAGCGCGGCTGCAGCTGTTCCAAAAGGGGGCGCAAGGTGGGTGTGCGACGGTGATACCACTTCCCCCCCTCATCCAAAAGGCCCCGCGGCGGAGCGTGGGTCAGCAGCAGGTCAATGGGTCGGGGGGGCTGACTGTAGAGGGTGAGCAGCTCCTGCAAATGGGCAGAGGTCAGAGACCAGCTCCAGCCACAGGGGGGAGTCCAGGGCACAGCCAAAACCTGTAACCCCAGCCACTCAAAGCAGCAGGACTGGGTGATGGCCCGCCCCCAACAGCCAACCAGCGAATTCAAAACCGAAGCTGCTGGATCGTGGTTGCCAGGTAAAAAGAGCCAGGGTTTGCCCAGGCTCTCCACTGCCGCCAAAAAGGATTGCAGATGAACCACCTCTGCTTGGGCTGCCGGATGAAAGCCCTGGGTGGCCTTGCGGGAAGGTTTGCCGGCCTTGGAACAGAAATCCCCGCAGTTGATGTAAGCATCCACCTCCGGCAGATGGGCAAGGGCCTGCCGGATCAGCCGAGGGCTGCCGTGGTAGTCGGAGCCGAGCAGCAGCTTAATCCCCATGAGAATCAGCCGCAGAAGAATCCAGGTGGGATCGCTGAAGCAGGGCGGCAACCTGTTGCCAGGAGCTGCTGTACCAAGCTTGCTGGGCTTCCAGTTCTTCGCCGAGGGATCCCGTGGGGCCAAAATCTGGGCAGGCGTACCCCAGGGAGCGTAATCCTGCCACCAACACTGCCGGAGACAGCCACCACTGCTGGGCCAAGCGCAGCAGATCCACCTGGCTGTGGGTTTGCAGGTATTGGCGGAGCTGGCGTTGCAAGCCGGTGGCGGAGGGCAGGGGCACCGCTTGCTGATGGACGGCAATCAACAGCTCGCTGCTGGGGGTGCAACAGAGCAGCCACTTGAGGTGATCCAGAGAAGGGGGCCAGCTCCACAACCAGAGTTGATCATAGCGGTGGCCGGCTTGGGGACGGTCGTAGTGGAGAGTCAGGTACCGCCGTTCGCGATAGCGGGCCGTAGGCCTTGAAGACAAGACCAGCGAGGGGCGGCGGAAGCCGTAGAACAGGATGGTTCCCTGCGCCTGAGGCCAGAGGACAGAAAATCGGTCTACAGCTTGCCAACGCAAAGGCTGGGTGGGCTGGGGGGTGGGGCGCCAGATCAACAGAGGTGAGGGCTCTGTCCCCCTCTGGGAGCCAGTCGAGGGCTTGGAGTTGGGCATGGGAGGAGTGGCATCCAGAGAGGCGGGGGAGATGGGAGACTTGCTCCCATCAGGGGTGCGGGGCGCTGTTTTCTCGAGAGGGGGGTTGCCGGCAGTGGCAGCCTCTTGGGCAGGTTGGATCCCGAGAATTTCCAGCTCCAGTTGGGTTTCTCCCTGCCATGTTTTGGCCTTGAGCGTGTAAGCTACATCAACTCGCTCCGGCAGCGGATGGGTTTCCGCTCCCCGCCAACGGATGGCCCAAAGAGGGCGCTGGGGCTTCGCGTTTGTGATCCCCACCAACGCATCGGTGATGCTGGCCACTCCGCGGTCATCACTGGGGGTTTTGGCGGCTGAGTCGCTCCTGCCCGGACAAGAGGACTCCGTCCGAGTAGCACGTAACCCATGGGAGCGTTGCGTAGGGAGAGCAGGATCCCGGAGCAGCAGCTTCAGGTGGCCGGGAACTGGGCCAAATCGCTGCTGTTGCAGAACCTGCAGGTTGCGGCTGCAGAAGACCGGCTCAGGATTGCCGATGCCACAGGGCTGCAGATGCTGCAGCTCTCGATAGAGGTCAAGGGTGAGATCTGACAGCGACACTTCGGCATCGATTTGCACCAGCGGCTGGATCTGCTCCGGCTGCAATTGCTGTTGGGCAAACTGCCGCAACCGTTCTTCAAAAAAAGGCCAGTCTTCTGCTCTCAGGCTAAATCCCCCGGCAGCGGGGTGGCCGCCGTGCTTGGTGAACAGATCCTTGCAAAACTCCAACGCTTGAAACACGTCAAACTCGGGGATCCCCTGCCGCGCCGAGCCACTGATCTCCCCTTGCCGCGACTGGCTGCCGATGAACACCGGACAGCCAAAACGCTCTGCCAACCGCGAGGCCACAATGCCGATCACCCCTTTATGCCATTTCTGCTGAGGGGATCCCAAAATCGTCAATACCCGTTCCTGTTGCAGATCTCGGCCTTGCTGGGCAATTTGCTCGAGGGCTTCTGCCTCGATGCGCCCGCACATCTGCTGTCGTACCTGGTTGAGCCGTTCGCAGCGGCGGGCCAGTTTCTCTGCTTGCAGGGGATCGTCGGTGGTCAGCAACTGGATCCCCATTCTCGCCCGGCCAATTCGCCCAACGGCATTGATGCGCGGCCCCAGGCCAAACCCAATCCACTCAGGCCGCAACCCCTCCAGGGATCCCTGCATGCCCATCACCTGCAGAAGGGCGCGGATCCCTGCCACCTGGGAGGTGGGCAAGAGGTGCAGCCCCTGCCGCACCCAAAGGCGGTTAACCCCCGTCAGCGGCGCCAGATCGGCAATGGTGCCCACAGTGAACAGTTCCAGGGCCACCCGCTGCAGATGGCCATCACCACGGCGCTCGGCCAGCGCTTGGGCCAGGAGGTAGGCAACTCCCACCCCGGCCATCCCCCGATAGGGAGAAGAAACGGGGAGCTGCTTGGGATTGAGGATGGCATCGGCAGGGGGCAACTGGGGCGGCAAATCGTGGTGATCCGTCACGATTACCGTCAAGCCCAGAGCTTTGGCCAGTTGGATGGGCTCGTGGGCGGAGATGCCGTTGTCCACGGTGAGAATGAGGCGCACCCCCTCTCGGTGCAGCTCTTGCACCATGCGGCTGTTGAGGCCATAGCCCTCCGTCATGCGGCTGGGGATGCGGTAATGCACTGGAGCGTCCTGCAAAGCCCGCAGCAGCAGGGCCGTGCTGGTCATGCCGTCGGCATCGTAGTCGCCGCAAATGGCGATGGGCTCTTGTCGGCGAATCGCCCCGTCCAGCAAGTCCACCGCCAGGGGCAAATCGGCAAAATCCTGACTGGGTGGAGGCAGGTGGGCGGGATCCGGCTGCAGGTACTGCTGCACGGCAGCAGGGCTGGAGAGCCCGCGATTGAGTAAGATCTGAGCCAATATGGGCGAGATCCCCACTGCCTCGGCCAAGCTCTGGGCAGTCAACTTGTCCACAGGATGAAACAGCCAGCGTTGAGCAGGGATCCCGGCCATAGGGAAGGGTGGGGCTTGGATGGGGATAGAGGGTAGGCAGTGCTACAGTTGGCCTATAGGGTATCCTTTTGACGTTAGCTCAAAACGCTCCTCTGAATCTTTCCTGCCGCCGATGTATTCTCTGCTGCTTACCTATGGTCTTAACCCGCTGACAGGCTTAAAGCTGTTGGTCAAGTCCTCTGAGCAGACCTCTCTGTGGACACTGGCCCAGCAGCTTTGGGGCCGCCCCGGATCTCGGCGACGCAGGCCGCGCCTACAAATCTCGTTAGGCCGCTTGGTGCCAGAGCAAACCGAGCACTTGTCCAAGTTGGAAGTGCTGCTGCGTCTGCGGTTTTTCATTGCCCTCGAAGCGGAAACTCCAGAGAGTGCTGCCCACCACTGTCGCGAACGGTTCTTGCTTCCTTCCGGCCAGGGATCTGCCATTCAGCTTGCCCGCTACACCGAGGGCTCGCAGCAGTACAAGACGGAGATCATCCGCTTTGCCCTGGGGGGATCCCGCACCCTTGTGGCGAGGACTCCATCCCGCCGCCGTCGCCTCTGAAACAAACTCCCCGACAAGCCATAGCGATAGAGCCTTGCCAGCCTATCTATACTGGAGATGCACTAGATCTGTGTTTCTCCCGTGAACCCAACTGGGCTGCATCTTTGCGGTGGCAGTGCGGAGCATTCTATCGGTGGTGGGCGGCATCTGCAAGCCCATCCCTGGCACAGCCTTGCCCAAACTTCGGCTTACGCTAGCTTTGAGTTGTCCTTCCCGCAAGGGGGTGAACTGCGAGCTCTGGCACTGTGGGGGATCCCCGCAGGCCCAGGCAAAGACTCCATCCCGGATGCAGAGGTTTGAGTTGCCGCCAATCCCGCCAGAGGAGATGGATCCCATGTGCAACGCCCGTAAGGACTACGGCTGGCCAAAGTGCTCCGCACTCCTGTTGCCAGCGCAACCGGCCCTCTTTGCCGGATCCCTGGCGGCCTTTGCCCTTGTGCTCCACGCCGTTAATGGGAACGTCCTGCCGGCTGCTTTGGCCCTGACCCGTTACCAAGTGCATGTACTGGCGGATGGGGCGGCGGAGTTGGCTCAGGTGCGCACCCAGGTGCCGGATGCCTATTTTGTGCAAGGGGATGGGCAGGTTTTCATTCTGGCGGGGACGTTCATCAACCGTAGCCATGCTCAACGCCGTCAGGCCGACTTGGAACGGCTGGGGTTATCGGTGCGGGTGGTGAGCCGCCAAGAGACGGATCCCCCTCTGCCCCCTGCTTTTCCTGCCCAAGTAGCACCCAGCCGCCCTGTTGCCAGCTCAAAAGCCTCTGTGCCGCCGACGCCAACGGCTCCCCCCTTGGATCCCCAGCGTCCCTTCGCCACCCACGTGCCCAACCCCGCCGGTGATCCCCGTTTGGAAGAACGGGTGCGCCGCTTCTTTCCAGGAGCCACTGTGGTGCAGTACCGCGGCCAGGCTGCTTTGCAAACGGGAACCTTCTCCCGCCTGTCGTTGGCCCAGGATCAAGCCCGCTGGCTAACCGCTCAGGGGTTACCGGCAGTGGCGGTGTCGCTGGTAGGAGAAAATGCTGGCCAGGATCCCATCTCCAACCCAGCACAAGGAGAGCGCTATTGGGTGTTGGTGGCGGATCCCACCGGGGAGAAATGGCCTGCGCTAAAACAACTCCTAGAGGGATCCCTGCCCTTGATTTACGATGACCTGCGGGTGGTGCGCACGGGTGGGTTCGCCGACCCTGCTGCTGCCGCTGATCAGGTGCGTTACCTGGCCGGCCAAGGCTACGAAGCGGGGATCTTCCCCGCCGATCTGCGCCGCTCTCAGCCTCTTTTGCAAGCGGATCCCGTCTCCTCCTCGCCTGCCCAGGCTGTTCCTCCTGGGGAAGAAGGTGGCAGCGGATTTTGGGTGGTGGTGCCGGCTGGGGAAGAGGCCCTACCCAAGCTGCAACAGTTTGCCCCTGATGCCTTCCTGCGAGGCTCGGTGATTCAGGTGGGCACCTACCGGCAACGGGCCAACGCCGAACAGGTGCGGCGCTCTCTGGCCGAAGCAGGGTTCGATGCCCGCATCCTGCCCGTGGAGTAGCCAAGAGCCACTTCCGCCATAAACGCTCTCCTCCTTCCCTGCCGTTGGGGATCCCCATTCGGCCCAAATGGCGACTTGGGTGAGTTTCTGCTTTTGACATACTCCCCACCCTACTGGCTTGTCAAAGCCTACAGCCCGCTTGGGCGAATAGAGCGGTTGACTACCCTGCCACTGCCCTGAGCTTACCGTAAAGCCCTCCTCAAGGACGGAGCGTTTGGGCAACTGGGCGAGGCTGGTAAGAAGGATAGGCCAGCCGTTGCACCACCTGTTTGCAATACACCACCTGTTTCAATAGCAGTGCGGAGCATTTTTCCTAGAGGGCTTGCTTAGCCTGCTGCAGCGTCTGCTCAAACACCTCCAGCGGCTGCGCACCGGAGAAGGCAATGCCGTTCAAGATGAAATGGGGAGTGCCACCGATGCCCAGTTGAGAGGCCAAGTCAATATCTCGCTGAATGGCGCGTTCTGCCGCCCGACTGCGCCGATCCCGATTGAATTTTTCTATATTCAGGCCCAGCTTCTCAGCAGTGGCCACATAAAACCCATCCCCAAGCTGAGATTGGTTGGCAAACAGCTCGTCGTGAAACTCCCAGAACTTACCTTGACGTTGGGCGGCCCAAGCAGCCCGGGCAGCCGACATCGCTTCTGGGTGGATGCTGGTCAGGGGCAGGTGCTTGTACACCAAGGTCACCTCATCCCCGTGGTCGGCCATGAACTGCTTGAGGGTGCTGTGGGCGCGGGCGCAGAAGGGGCATTGAAAATCGGAGAACTCCACCAACACTAACCGCAGAGCGTCGGATCCCAGTCGAGGGGAATCTCCGATGACGGCGCGTGGGTTCTCCCGCAGTTGACGGCCAAATTCTTCCGCCAGCCGCTGCTGTTGTTGCTGCTGCTCCTGGTACTGTCGCTGCTGGTATTCCTGTACGGCCTCCAGAATCACCTGGGGGTTCTTTCGAATGATCTGCAGCACCTGCTCTTCCAAATCTGCCGGGGCAGCCGCCGCCGCTGGTAGGAAAACCGGAGCTCCACTTCCCACTCCCAGCAGAACCGTCAGCCCGAACAAAAGTCCAGCCCGGGCCAAGCTCCGCCCCCAAGCGCGAAAAATCCTCACCAGCCTATGCATCCCAACCCCCCTCTCAAACATGCCTAGAGCCGTCGCAACTCACCCAGCCTACCGTCAGATCCCAACAGTGTCTATCACTCGTTCGGGGGGGTTAGGAATTGGTGACCTGCAGAAGCTGCTCCTTGATCCGCTGCAACTGGCTGGCCCAGCGGGGATCCGGCTCAGAGGCTGCCTCACTTTCGGCGACGACGGTGGAGCGCCCACCCTTATTGCCCCGCTGGCGTTGCTTTTTGCTGGGGGCAGGGTTTTCTGCCGACTCTTTAGAGCCCTTGGCCTCAGAATCTCTGGACGCTCTGGAATCTTTGGAACCTCTGGACTCTTTGGATGAAGGCTCAGAGGTCGCTGTTTTGGATTCGCCTTCTTCCCCTCGGTCGCGCGGCTGGGCGAGCTCAATGCGCAAGTTGACATCCCCAAAGCTGTGGCCGTTGAACTTTTCGATGTACTGCTGCGCCTGCTCTTCGGTGTTCACCGTTACAAAGCCGAAGCCGCGGCATTTGCCTGTCTTCCGATCCCGGATCACCTTGGTGGAAATGACCTCACCGGCAGAGCGAAAGAGCTTCTCCAGTGCCTGACGATCCACCTCTTCCGGCAGATTTCCAACATACAGACGCACAGGCATGATCCAGCGAAGCTCCTAATCGAAATAACAAAAGGCCAAAATGCAAAGCGCTACATCTAGGGCGCTCAAGCCCATAACATCAAACCCGGAACCCGGTAGTCCATTGTCACACCATAGCGCGCCGCAAAGCGCAACCCTTGGCAATCACGAAGCTATTTTTTAATTTACCTCAACCTGGAGCCGCGAAGACGAGGAGAACGGTTTTTGTGAACGACTGCTTTGTACAGCCGGTTTGTACAGCCGGCTTTTGCAGCTAAGCTAAGCCGGTGTTGTTCAGGCGATCCCGATGTTGAAAAGGTCGCGCCTGGGGGCCTGTGTAGTCGGCTACAAGATGTCCTTGCCCTCGCAGTTGGTAGCGGTAAGTCACCAAGCCTTCCAAGCCCACCGGGCCGCGCGGCGGCAGTTTTTGGGTGCTGATGCCCACTTCTGCCCCAAAGCCGTAGCGAAACCCGTCGGCAAAGCGGGTGGAAGCGTTGTGAAAGACCCCCGCTGCATCCACTTCATCCAGAAATCGCCGGGCGGCGGCGGCATCTTCGGTTACAATCGCCTCGGTATGGCGGGATCCGTACTGCTGGATGTGGGCAATGGCCTCGTCAAGGGAGCCCACCACTTTAATAGAGAGGATCAAATCGGCATACTCGGTGCTCCAGTCGTCCTCGGTGGCCGGGATCAGATCGGGCACCAGCTCGCGGCAGAGGGGATCCCCCCGCAATTCCACCCCCCTCTCCCGCAGGGCCTTGACCGCCAGAGGCAAAAAGTGGGGGGCTATGGCCTCGTGGACCAGCAGGGTCTCGATGGCATTGCAGGCAGCGGGGTACTGGGTTTTGCTGTCCACCGTCAGCTTGATTGCCATGTCCACGTTCGCTGCCCGATCCACGTACAGGTGACACAGGCCATCGGCATGGCCCAATACCGGGATGCGGGTATTCTCCAGGATGTAGCGGACAAAGCTGCTGGAGCCGCGGGGGATGATCAGGTCTACCAGCCCCTCCAGTTGCAGTAGGGCCTTGACCTCGGCGCGGCTGGTGAGCAACTGCAGGGATCCCTGGGGAAACTCTGGGATCTGCTGCAGGCCCGCCTGGATGGCCGCCATCAAGGCTTGACAGGAGAGCAAAGCTTCGGATCCCCCCTTGAGCAAGACGCTATTGCCGGTTTTCACCGCCAGGGCGGCAATTTGCACCAGAGCATCGGGCCGCGACTCGAAGATTACCCCCAGCACCCCCAAAGGGTAGGTGCGCCGTTCCAAAATTAGCCCCTCGTCCAGTTCCCGGATCAGCAAAGCTCGGCCCACCGGATCCCCCAGCCGGATCACCTGCCGCACTCCGGCCACCATATCTGCCAGTTTGTGGGCATCCAGCTTCAGGCGAGCATAGGCAGATGCCGACAACTCCCCGGCTTTCACCATCTCCGCTGCCCGCTCCAAATCCGCCTGGTTGGCGGCCAAGATAGACTCTTGGTGCTCCAACAAGGCAGTGGCCATGGCCTCCAGAGCGGCATTCTTAATAGCTGTGGGCAAGGTGGCCGTGTGTTGGGCAGCAGCGCGGGCCAACTGCACTTGGGACAGCAGCGGGCGCTCTGAGGCAGATGCAAGCGAGCTGGGGCAATCGGTGGCGAGGGACATAGAGTCAGAAAGGGGGCAAAGTGCCCATTTGGAAGAAAAGGGTTGCGATGATAGGTTGTAACAAAGTTGTGTTGAACTGTGATCCTAGAAGCACCCCCGGCAGGGATCCCTATGCTAGGTTGGGCACAGTCGGTTGGGGTTATCTGTAGCCTACCAAAATCCGGATCCCACTTGCTGCGGCAGGGGAGCCCTTCATCGCTCTCGATGCTTCTAAGCTGAAGTTCGCATAGGGGAAGACCCTTGCTCGAAACCCGGTTCCCTGACAATTAGAGATCCACCTCTGGGAGATCCACCTCTGGAGATCCACCTCGTCAACCTTGACTTTTAGCGCCTTCCAGGAGAGCCAATGAGAAAGCGTGGGTTTGTGGTTAGTGCAACGGCTGCAGTGATGACAGCGGTATCGCTGGTCGGCGTGCAGCTATCTATGCCGGGTTGGGCGGGGTTTCGCCGGGATCCCAAGGAAGTGGTGGACGAGGTTTGGCAAATTGTTAACCGGGAATACGTGGATCCGTCTTTTAATTCCCTGGATTGGGAAGCGGTGCGGCGGGATCTGCTCAGCCGAGAGTATGCCACCCGAGAAGATGCCTACGCGGCCATCCGGGAAGCCCTGAAGAAACTGAACGATCCCTACACCCGCTTTCTGGATCCGGATCAGTTTGCCAGCATGCAAATCGATACATCCGGTGAGCTGACCGGGGTGGGGATCACGCTGGGCATGGATCAGGAGACAAACGAGCTGGTGGTGATCTCCCCCATTGAAGGGTCTCCTGCCGACCGGGCTGGGATCAAATCCAAAGACGTGATTGTGCGCATCGACGACAAGTCCACCGAAGGCATGGACACCAACGCTGCGGTCAACCTCATTCGGGGCGAGCCGGGTACGCGGGTGCGGCTGACCATTCGCCGCGAGGGGGAAGGGCTAAAGGTGTTCGATTTGGTGCGGGAAAGAATTGAGCTGGCCACCGTGCGCTACGAGCTTCACGAGGAAAACGGCCTGCCCATTGGCTATATCCGGATTACCCAGTTTTCCGGCAACGCCGCCGAGAAGATGCGCCAAGCCATTCGCGAGCTGGAAAAACAAGGGGTAGCCGCCTACGTTCTGGATTTGCGCGCCAACCCAGGGGGCCTGCTCTACTCCAGCGCCGAGATTGCCCGCATGTGGATTAACCGGGGCAGCATTGTCTCGACGGTGAACCGCCAAGGGGAGCAGGATCGCCTGACGGCCAACAACACGGCCCTTACCGATAAACCTTTGGCCGTTTTGGTGGATGGTGGCTCGGCCAGCGCCAGCGAGATTCTGTCGGGGGCTCTGCAGGATAACCGTCGCGCCGTGATTGTCGGCACGCAAACTTTCGGCAAGGGCCTGGTGCAGTCGGTGCATCCCCTGTCCGATGGATCTGGGCTGGCGGTAACCATTGCCCGTTATCGCACTCCCAACGGTAACGACATCGACCACAAGGGCATTACCCCCGACATTTTGGTGGAATTGTCCGAGGAAGATCTGAAGCGGCTCAGCCAGAACCGAGAATTGGTGGCCACCCCAGCCGACCCACAGTATGCTGCTGCCATCCAGGCTCTGCAGGCTCAGATCTCTGCCCGTCGGCAACAGGCCCAGGAGGTCATTCGTTCCTCTTCACGTTAGCCGGTGTTGGGGGCGGTTTTGATGGGTCTCAGATCTGGCACTCCTGAGACTGGGGTTAAGCCGAGGCACAAGCTATTTAAGACTATTAAGACTCTTCTCATTCGAGTTATTCGAGGAGTGTTGACCAGCGCCGGGCTGGGGATGCTTTTATTGTTTCTGTAGGTGGCGCGTAGCACAATGGCGGGGTCGAAGATCGCGGGATCCATAAACTTGGCCGGACGGGATCTGCTCAAGCTCAGCGACCTAACCCCGGCGGAGCTGTCGGCCCTGCTAGCCCAGGCGGCTGAGTTAAAGCGGGATCCCTATCGGGTGGAGCTGCGGAGTCGGGTGTTGGGGCTGTTGTTTCAGAAGGCTTCTACCCGCACCCGCGCCAGTTTTACGGCAGCCATGGCCCAGTGCGGAGGCAGCACCCTGGATCTGGTGCCGACGGTGATGCAGGTGAGCCGCGGCGAGCCCCTGCAGGACACGGCCCGCGTCCTCTCCCGCTACCTGGATGTGATTGCCATTCGCACCTACGACCAGAAGGAGCTGGAAACCTTTGCCGAGTATGCCGATGTTCCGGTGATCAACGCCCTCACCGATCAGTTTCACCCCTGTCAGGTGTTGGCCGATCTGCTCACCATTCAGGAGAACTTTGGCCAACTGGCGGGACTGACCCTGGCCTATTGCGGCGATGGCAACAACGTTGCCCACTCCCTGCTGCTGGGCTGTGCCATGAGCGGGATCCACATCCGCGTCGCCACCCCCCCCGGTTACGAACCGAATGCGGCAGTGGTGGAGCAAGCCCGCACTCTGGCCCAGGGATCCCAGGTGTTGGTGCTGCAGGATCCCCAGGAAGCCGTCTCTGGAGCTCAGGTGGTCTATACCGACGTGTGGGCCAGCATGGGTCAAGAAGCTGAGGCCGAGGCCCGCAAGGCCACCTTTCTGCCCTACCAGGTCAATGCCGAGCTGCTGCAACGGGCGGATCCGGAAGCCATTGTGCTGCACTGCCTGCCGGCCCACCGGGAAGAGGAAATCACCACTGAAGTACTGGAGGGATCCCAGTCCCGCGTGTGGGATCAGGCGGAAAATCGCCTACATGTGCAAAAGGCACTCCTGATTCAGGTGCTGGGCGCAGGATGACCCCTCACCCCCAGGCTAGAGAGCGGGTTAGCAAATGAGCTTACCGGAAAACTGGGTCTATGGTCATTTCGATTTAAACCAGGACACTGCACCCACACCCCAAACGTTGGTCGCGTCGGCGTTGCAGAGCAATAGCGTTGCGGAGCGATAATGCAGAGGGCCAGAAGGTTTTTCAAGGACTCCGTCCCGCTG